>JAJFMO010000610.1 GCA_020697475.1 Paenibacillaceae bacterium
CGAGCTTCGAAGGCGGCATCTGGAACGCCCGATGGAAACGGCGCGTGAATTGAACCGGGCTCAAGCCCAGCCATTCGGAAAGTTCGCGCATAACGAACGGAGTGTAGGCGTGGGTTTGCAGCCACTCCGCCGCTTGATTCATCATAGCGTCTTCCGATTCGGCCAAGACAGCTTGAGAATCGTGAAGGTCTTCTTCCCATTCCTCGCATGCCATTTGCCATAAATCGTTCAGCATCCATTGCTTGCGGTGCACGCTGCGCAAATCGTTCGCCAACTCCAGCCTCCGCAGAACGGACAAGTCATGCGTAATCCGCCGTGTGTCTGCGGGATGTGTCCTGTAGGTGGGCGGATGGATTTGGGCGGATGTTTCTTGCGGAATGTCCGCAAAATCGAACCCGGCGTAATGCAGAGCGATCGGCGACGACATCTCTCGTTCGAATGAAATGTTGGGCGGGCAAAATATGAGATCGCCCGGTTCGGCGACACCGCTTTCCTTTCCGATGGTATAATGAAACCGACCGGATTCCAGCGCAAACATGACCCAGTTCGTGTAGCAATCCACATTCAAATCGAATTGTTCTTTGCGTCGCCATAGAGAATGTCTGTAAATGAGCGACCGCTTCCATAATCCCAGTGAATCCATGCGAATCCCGCTTTCTCTAAACTTGCCTTTGACCGATGTTCTACTGCGCTCTCGGCGCCAGCTCTGCGGCCGCGAGTATAGCCGCGATCATGCTTCGCTCATCGGCCATATTTTTCCCCGCGATGTCAAAGGCGGTGCCGTGATCGACCGAGGTGCGTACGATTCCGCCTTTGAGTCCGACGGTAATGTTGACCCCCGCCTCGATCCCGAGAACTTTGATCGGCGCGTGGCCTTGATCGTGGTAACATGCGACCACCATGTCGAAGTCCCCGCGATTCGCTCGATAGAACAACGTATCTGCTGGATACGGACCGGTGACGTCGATCCCTTCGACTTGCGCTTTGGCAATGCCGGGCGTCAGCTTCGTTTCCTCTTCCCCGTTGCCGAACAATCCGTTCTCACCGGCATGGGGATTGATCCCGCATACCGCGATGCGCGGCTTGTTCATTCCGGCACGAGCCAGCGTCTCGTGCGCGAGCTTGACGACCCGATACGTCCGCTCGGGGGTAATTTGCTCGATGGCCTGGATCAACCCGACGTGCGTCGTGAGATGGATGACCCGCAAGCGTCCGCTGGTCAGCATCATCGAATAGTCCGTCGTCCCGGTCAGGGCGGCCAATATTTCCGTATGTCCAGGGTACCTATGACCGCCAAGGTGCAGCGCTTCTTTGCTGATCGGCGCTGTGCAGATCGCATCGATTTGTCCGGCTTGCGCGAGCTCGACGGCTTTCGCAATAAACCGATAAGCGGCGTCCCCGGCAATGGGTGAAAGTCGGCCGTACGGCAAATCTTCCGGCAGCAGACTCAAATCCAAGCAATCGATCGTGCCCGGCTCGAACTTGGCGCTCTTCGGTTCGTGGATGCGACGGATTATATGATGGGTTCCGGCGATCGCGGCTGCACGCTCCATCTGCTTGGCATCGCCGATGACGATCGACCTGCAAGCTTGCGTCGCTTCCTGGTGACAGAGCGCCTTCACGATCACTTCCGGTCCGACCCCCGCAGCGTCGCCCATTGTTAATCCGATGATCGGAATCATATGCTTCCCCCTTCCAAGTAACGGCAAGCTTTGACGAGTATGTCGTCGCTGCCAAACCCTCCTGCTTTCGTTACGGCGAAGATGTTAGTTTCGCCAAGCCGGCTGATTGGCACACCCGTTTCCACCTCTCCCAACAAACGGGAAAATGTCGCGCCCAATCGCGAACCGACCTGTTTGGCCGTATCTCCTCCGGTTAAGACGATCCGCTCAATACCACACGACAACCCGGACGATTTCCTTCCCCCTGGCTGCTGCAACCAACGCCAACTCCGGCGCCAGGCCGACACCCTCGACTCCCTGCTCCTGCAGCAGTACCCGCAATTGTTGTCGGGAACGGTCGTTGACGCTCCCGACCGCCACGAGAGCCGGTTTTCCCGGGGAAATCTGCGGCATTACTATTGCTGCTTGCTCCCCAGAGGCGATCGGGAGACACGAAGCCAGTCCGGCTGAACCGGCCCAAACAACCTTAAGGCCGCTCATCTGTATTAGCTTCACTACTTGTCGCAAGTGCTCGTCCGCTTCGGCATCGAACACCACATAACGGATCTCCTGCTCCCGCATCTGAGCCAATCGCGCCAAGACGGCAGACGAACCGTCCGACAACTGGGCCATCGTAACATGACCTATGGCTCTGGACGACTGTCGAGCCAACAATCGCAACACATCCGACTCCGTTACCGGAGTTCGCGGATCGGTTGCCACCGCCGTCTCGTGCAACGGTTGCCCGTGCACATACATGAGGCCGTTGATCAAGCAGCGGCCCATCGCCGGAAATGCAGGCGCGATCACTACGAGGTCAGGCGCAAAGGCATCGTATACCGCATCCAACTCCGCCCCGATGTTGCCGCGCAACGTTGAATCCATCTTTTTATAAATAAGGCGAACTTCGCTTGCTTCCAACGCTTCCGCCGCCTGCCGCACCCGCGCATAGGCTAGATCACGCGGCAGCGCCCGACTGTCCGTGTCAAATACAAGCGCTTCGGCATCCGCGCGGATTGCCGATCCGGGCTCACTCACCGCATAAACGCGCAATCCTGCCTTAACCAACTGCACGCCCGAATCGCACGCGCCCGTCCAATCGTCTGCGATGATTCCCACTTTCAGTTGCTCCAACCGTCCCGCTGCCTCCTCCGACTTCTCCAGCTACTTCCAGGTAAGCTCCTTTACTCGCATCGGCGCACCGCCGGCGCGGATCGATTCAGTCGCCGCGCAACCGACGGCTACGCTCATTCTGCCCGCCACCGGAGTCGCGACAGGCTGCTTGCCGAATTCGATCATATCGAGAAAATCACGGCAAATAACCGGATCGGCGCCACCGTGTGTTCCTTGCGCTTTCTTGACCTCGTATACCCGATCGGACAACTCCCGAACGGTATTGGATGCCCGCGTTTTTACCCAAATCTTCCCCTCGGGTTCGGAATTTTCCATCCGCCCTTCCGTGCCGATAAACACATAATTGCGATGATAATCCGGAGTGAAGTGGCACTGCAAATAGGACGCCTTAATGCCCCCCTCCAGCTCCATTATTACCATATTATTGTCCTCTACGTCCACTTCCTGACGGAATACGCACTGATTGCGAACAGGATGGCTGGACGCTTCGACACACTCATTCCGCTCGTCGCACTCCTGACACACGAGATCGTTCGGCTTCTCGCCGCCGAAGTATGTCAACCCGCCGAACGCCGCCACTTTTTGCGTATATTTGCCGGTAATCCAGTGGATGATGTCGATGTCGTGGGAACCTTTTTGCAGAAGAAGAGAAGTTGTATTGCCAGAGAGACCATGCCAATCGTGGTAGTAAAAATCACCGCCTCTGCCTACAAAATGCCGCAC
>JAJFMO010000217.1 GCA_020697475.1 Paenibacillaceae bacterium
GTCGGCAGTTTCCTCAACGTTGCAGCAATACGCATACCGCAAGGACGATCGATCTTGCATCCGCCGTCCCAATGCGCCATCTGCCGGCACCGGCTCGGTACTACCGACCTCGTGCCGGTTTTCGGTTTCTTATGGCGGCGTGGGCGATGTCACTATTGCGGTAGCCAGTTTTCCCCGCAGTATGCCATCATCGAAGCCGTAACGGGCCTCGCCTTCGGCCTTTTCGCGTGGAATTACGGATTTACCGGCGAACTCGCCGTAGCCTGGTTACTCATAAGCGTGCTAATCGTCATCAGCTTAACCGACTTGCGCTACCTGCTTATTCCGAATAAAGTCGTCTTCTTCGGCATGGCAGCCGCCATCGTCTTGCGACTCTTCTCTCATCCGTTGCCGCTCTGGAACTACGCTGTGGCTTTCGCCATCGGAAGCGGGTTGCTTTATTCGCTGGCCGCGTTCAGCCACTATATTTTTAAGAAAGAAGGCGTAGGTGGCGGGGACATTAAGCTGTTTGCCTTCCTCGGGTTGGTGCTTGGAATCAAACTGACGATCCTCACGCTCTTCCTGGCGAGCATGATCGGCCTTATGGCCGGGCTGATCCGCCTTCAATCCACAGGCAAACGGGTCATCCCTTTCGGTCCGTTCATCGCCGCAGGAGCAGTGATTTCTTACGTCTGGGGCGATCGGGTCTTGACATGGTATGTGTCTCTGCTAACGGGTTAATCACCCGGGAAATGGCGCGAAATGCCATTTTTCGAGGGAAAATCAGGTTTTTACACCATCGAGCGAAAAATAGTATAATGGATATACGTAGAAATATGTCGAATTTGCTTTGAAGGGGGAAGGCCAGGGCCGCATGAGAAAACCGAGAGCGATAACGCACACGAATCGAAAGTGGAAACCGGCCTTCGCCACTTTGGGATTGGAAATTACAGACCGTGCGGTGAAAATAGCGGAAGTTGCTGGCAACAAGGAAAATCAATTTCGCCTTACCCATTACGCCATCGAACCTTTGTCCCGCAAGGCGGTAGAAGACGGAAGAATCATAGATTCACACAAAGTGGTTTCCACTTTACAAACGATGCTCGCCAAGCTGAACATACGCACGAAGAAGGTTCATCTGGTATTGCCAAGCCAATTGATCATGGTGCGTTTTCTCAAGCTACCGGATATCCCGATCAACGACCTGAAGAAATTGATCGACTTTGAAGTGAAGAACAATATTCACCTCCCTTTCGACCAACCGTATTACGATTTTTTGAAAATGAACGGTACACAAGAGAAGGGCAGTCGTTTCTTGACAGCTAAGCCGGCCAAATCTTTGCCCCAGGAAGCGTCGCTCGACAAAAAAATGGAGGAAGACTCGTCCTTTCACGAGGCAGCGCCTGCACAACAAGGGGGCAGCTTGGGGGGTCTCAACCTGTTCGATCGCGAGGAGCAGGAAAACCAGCATTCACGACAGGAGAAATACCAATGCGATGTTATGCTGGTTGCGTCTCCGCTCGAATTGATTGAGGAGTATGCAGCCGTTGTTCAATCGGCAGGATTAACGGCATTAAGTATTGAATTCAAGGCGTTATCGCTTTATCGAATTATCGAAAAAACCAGTTTGATTCCGGCGGAGAGCACGTTCGTCGTCGTCGACATAAACGATTATGCCGTCGATTTGAGCATTTTTCATACCGGTCAGCTGAAAATTACCCGCAATATTCCGATGAACTTTCAGGAATTGCAAGACGGCGGGCAGCAGGATCAAATCGGTTTGCTGCTGCAATTTTCCGATCCGAAATCCCAGCTTCTCGATGCTGTGAGCGAGTTGTCATCCGAACTGGAACGACTGATGAATTTTTTTCGCTATTCGCTCAACAACCGCAATCAGGAGTTTGACCATATCGTAGTATCCGGAGATTTGGAAACGTTGCCGGAAATTATTTCCATTCTCAAAGACCGTTTCTCCCAACAAATTATTGCGATGCACACTCCCGCCATTCAATCAGATGTTCAAGAAATTGAACACGTGTTTCCTTCGATCGCCGTGCCGATCGGCTTGGCGTTAAGGGGGAAACGGGCATGAACAACATTAACCTTCTGCCCAAAGTCCCTGCGATTCAACGCGTTTTCGCACCGGTGTTGCTTGTTGTTGTGTTTCTGTTCATCATGACCGGTTCGATGATCTATTTCTACAGTTTTCATGTCCGCAATGATATTACGCAGATTCAGGCGCAAACCGGCTCGGATCAAGCGATCATCAAGCAACTGATCCAAGCCAGGCAGATCGATCCGCTAACCAAAGATTATCAAGCGTTCGCTGCAGAAATCACCAAGTTGACGAATGCCCGCAGAGACTGGATTCCAGTCGTTGAAGCGATCAGCGGACAGCTGCCGAAGAACAGCCGGATGCAGAATTTGTCCGTTGACGATGCCGGAAGCTTGAGCGGCAATTACGAATTTGCCGGAATTTCCGATGTGGCGGAATATATGCTGGGATTGCAGCACAACCCGTTGGTGGCGTCGATTGCAGTGAAGGGGATTACCCGGATCGATAAGATTGTCAACCCGCCGTCCAAGCCGGCCGATGCAAAAGCCCCCGCATCGAAAGGTTCGAGCGCAACGAATACGCCAGTTGGCAATGTTGCGTCAACCGCCGCAACAACGGATGCACCTGCTGTAGACCCTATTGACGAGATGATCAAAATGATGGAGCAAGGGCTCGTCCAAGGGAAGACCGAAAGTGACAAATTATTGAATCAACTGACCTGGATGGTTAATGAGCAGCTGGTGAAGGAGAAGTTCGGCGTCGATATCAAAGATGAAACGGCGTTGAATGCGTTGAAAGCCAAACAATCGGCCAACAAGCAGAAGGCTTCTGCGTCCACGCCTGCTTCAGGTAGCGGCTCTGTCACCAATTCAGGATCAGGCTCCACACCCGTTGGGAAAGGGAATGACTCTTTGGCGAACAACATAGTTACTGTCTACCAAGTCGCGCTTACCTTCGCCTTATCCCCGCCGGGGCAGGCTAAATAGGGGGTCATATGGATACGAAAGCCCTGCAACGAATCATTGTCTATATTCGTAAACCCCAAGCCATCCTTGCCATGGCGATCATTGTCGGGCTATTATTGGACATGAGCGTGTTTTCGACTAAACTGCTGCCTAGGCTGGCCGAGAAGCACAAAGCGCAAGGGATCGCTTCGACGGTAGCGAAGCAGAAACAGACGCTGCAAGGACAGCCGTTGCCGACCAAAGCGTCAGCTGACGCTATCGAGCAACTAGTTAAACAAGTGCCGACGAAGGATGAATTACCTCGGTTTATTATCGATGTTAAAAACATCGAAAACCAGACGAAAGTGAAATTGACCTCGATCACTTTCGATGGCGGAGGTAACGGAGCGAATGATTTGGCAGTAATGATGAAAGAAATGTTCCCGACTCAAGCTCAAGCCGCCTCGCCTAAGGCTGCAACCGGAAATGTCTCGAATGTGGCTTCACAGGCGCCAAACCCTTCGGCGACAACAACCCAACCGACCACCACCGGTCTAACAGCCAACAATGGCGGCAAACCGCAAGCGGCTACACCGCCGGCGAATCCGATCGCAGAACATCAGGTCGACCTCGTCGTGAACGGTACATATATCCAGGGGCTGGATTTTATCCGCAAGCTGGAGCAATCGGAGCGGCTGGTCAACATCGTCAAGTGGCAGATGAGCCCGAACGGCAAGGTGGATCCGACCAATGCGAAGGACGACAAAGACAGTGCTGTACAGTTGAGTTTTACGATCACATGTAAGATTTACACCGCGCGAGGTTACGCCGGAAAATTCGCCGATTTGCCGGATATTACGTTGCCGATGGTTGGAGATCGGGTCGATCCAACGTTGACTGACGAGCAGTTTTGGGAATTATTGAAGAAATCGAGTCGCCCCTAACTTCTGGGGACAACTCTTGGAAAGCGGGGGAGACGGATGAAGAAAACGTGGATGACACTCATTATATTGACTCTCATGGTTGTTGGGAGCAGCGTTGCGTGGGCGGAAGGAAGATATCGAACAATCGAAGTGTTTTTCGATGCGATACATTTTGCTATTAATGGTCAAGAATTACCGGTAAGGGACGATTCTCTAATTTATAACGGCTCGGTGTATGTTCCAATTCGTGCATTGACGGAGATGATGGGTGCCAAGGTGGGGTGGAACAACACCAGCCGAACGGTTCTTTTGGATTTTATTGCGGATGGAAGTTTGGGTAAAGAACTTGAAGAGACATCGAAAAAATCGATTTACCAATATATCGCTTTTGAAAACAATACAATTATGAAGAGTATGATCGAACATTTTCAAAATAGTGATATGGAAGCCATGAAAACCGATATTGAAAACTATTCTAATTTACGAAATTATGCCGTCGCTATTCAGGACGACGCGTTATTCAACATTTTGGACAAATTGGCTTCATCCGGCGAGATTGTAAGGAGTGGCATTTCTGCCAAAAGTATTGATGATTTTAGTTTGGCATGGTCGATATTTAATAAAAATCAAAAAAATTTAATTGATTTGTTAAATGATAAACTTGATCCCTCACGCATAAAGCAAAGAGGATGAACTCAAAAAGGCTATCTAAGGTTTAAATAGTTTCAAAGGCAATGAGACGGTTTGCGTAGTCGTGGTTTTGACGGTGCCGTTCGTGATCGTTTTATCGAAAACAAGCTCGATTTGGTACGATTGCCCGGTCAAGTAATGGGTGCCTGCGGGCAGCGGTATGGCTGTGGAATCTTGCACGGAGAACAAGTTAACGCTTGTGGAGAGTTGGAGATAGAGGCTTGGTGTGCCGTTCGTTATATCGGTTGACCCTGTAATATGATACAAATCCAGGCTCTTTGCCACCGAATCGTAGGACAGCATTTCGTAAGTTCCATCGTATTTTTTCCAGCGCAAAACACCGGACGATGGGATATAAATTTCCACTGCGTCGGACAATTCGCGCAATATAGCGTTGGTTGTCAAATTTTTCATCGAATCGTACGTTCCTTGCTCCTTCGTCCGGGTCGACATTGAGTTGACCGCAAAAAACAAGGCGATCCCGACGCTTACGACCAGGGTCATAATGACGACGGACGCCATTATTTCGAGCAGGCTGATTCCTTTTTCATTGCGCATCGATTAGTCTCCCCATGACACGGTAACGGTGATCAGCCGAGGCTCGTTCTGTCCGGTTCCCGAATTGTACATCAGTACCACCGAGGACAAGGAAACATGGCGCTCGTCGGCGGGAATGTTGCTGAAACTGCTTCCTGTCGTATTCGTTAGTGCGGTTTCGTTGACGGTAACCGGGTAGCCGTCGATCGTCGTGGTAGCGTTCTGGGTGTTGATACCAGTAAAAGGGGATGTAGACGAAATCGCGTTTACAACGCTGTTCAGCTTCTGGTTTGCGATGTTCAGCGCTTCGGTCCGCTTATCGTCTTTGACGGTGTTGTCACTCAAGTATTGTGAGATATTGGTAAAGATGACAACGGTAATACTTAAGATGACGACGGCGGCCATTATTTCAATCAGCGTAATGCCTCGTTCGTTCCGGATCATAGAGTGAAAATTAACCTCACTTTTTTTGGATGAATAGATTTATTATATATCATAACGAGAGCAAAATGTGGGTTTGCATCGCGGTATTTTTAATAATTGCAAGGAGGGCGGAAGATGATGGCATACTGGCGGAACGAGAGAGGAAGTCTGACTTTCGTCATGATGATCGTCGCGATTTTGGCGGTTATCATTCCCAGCTTGCTGTATATGTCAACCTTTACGAACCTCAACAACGTTAAGAGCGAATCGGAGAGAAAGGCGACTTCGCTTGCGGTAAGCGGGATGCAGGCTTTTGTCAATTTCCCTGATACGGATAAACTGGCGAAACTTAACTACATTAAGAATCGCTATTATGCTTCTACTCCCATGACGATCGAATTGCCTGAGGGGACGACTGTGAATTATAGGCAATATTTCGCTCCATCGGCTCTGTCCCAAAGCAACGCGCTGAATACGGCTAATGCGGTGGCGCTGGCCAGCGTCACCCAAGCGAAGTATTGGGTGGTCATCGTCGCGTCGACAGCGGATGGGAAGTATACGAAATCGATGGTGAACAGCTACGATTTCCGCGATTTGACGGCAAGCCCAAGCATTACGCAGCCACGCGCTGGAGATACGGCGGTGACAGGCAGCGCCACACCTGGAGCGGATTTGAAAATCACCGTAAGCGGCTCGTTCAGCTATTCGGCAACGTTGCCAAGCGCGGTACAATCCGACGGAAGTTATTCGATCTCGCTGGGGGCGAACGTGCTAAGCCAGGGCGATATCGTGACGATCACCGCGACGGATACTGCGAACAGCAAGTTGGAGAGCGCACCTGCCACCTCGACCGTGTTAGCTCAGGTGACGACGCCTACACCTTCCATTACTGGGACACCATTAGCGGACTCTTCAACGGTTTCTGGAACGGCGGAGCCAGGAGCAACTGTTTACGTGAAAGTAAATGGCGGGACTGTTTATTCTGCAGT
>JAJFMO010000218.1 GCA_020697475.1 Paenibacillaceae bacterium
ATTATTCGACCGATTTCAGACCTTCGTAATCATTTCAATGCCATTTCTGAGACTTGCCATAAAGAGGCTCAACCAGACTTTATTACCAAGAATGGACAAGGTGACCTTGTTGCCATGAGCCAAGCTTTTCTTATAGATTTGTATCAAAAACTGGCCGTTGCTGACAAGGAAGCTGCAGACCTTAACGTTGTAGAGATGAGTCACGAGGATATGATGAATAAATTAAGGAAAAGAATCCATGACAAACTATCCAATTAGATACCTACCGGCAGCCGATCGGGATTTAATGGATATTACGGACTATATCATGGTGGATAATCCTGAAGCTGCGTATGAAATGATTGATAAAATTGATGCTGCCATCACACGGCTAGGGCAGTTTCCGCCTAGCTGCCCTGAGCCGGATGATGAACGACTTATGATCATTTGTTTTAAAAGCTCGAATCAACGAAACTGCTCGGGCACCGGCGAGTACGGAATCGAATATCCCGCCTCAATCAACGCCGCCCTGCCGCCGTTCTCTTCGATTTTCGCTTGCTGGTACCCGAAAGCTTGCGCGTTCACCTCGTCGGGATCGCAGACCGCGTACAACTCTCGCCGGCAAGCAGCCAGCACATCTGCGTAGTCAGCCTCCCGCGCCAAATCGCGAAGCTCGTCCGGGTCCGCCTCCAAGTCAAACAACTGCGGCTCATACCCGACATAATGCACGTACTTGTAGCGGCCTTTGCGGATCATGAATATTCCCGTACACGAAGCGGAGGCATGGTATTCGCAGAACATCGTCCTCTCAGGCTGCGCCTCTCCCCTGGCAATAGGCAACAGCGATTGACCATCCAACTCCGCCGCGCAATCCGCCTCCTGCGAAACGCCCACCGCATCCAATATCGTCGGAAAACAATCAACCAAAGAAACCGGCGTCTCATTCACCACACCTTCCGGCAAACCCGGACCTGCCATAATGAACGGAGTTCCAGCCGAGCCTTCGTACATCGTATGCTTGAACCAAAGCCCTTGTTTGCCGGCCATATCCCCATGATCCGAAGTGTACATAACGAGAGTATCCCCTTCGAGCCCACAGTCCTTGATCGCCTTTAACACTTGGCCTACTTGCGCGTCCATAAAGCTGCACAGCCCGTAGTAAGCCGCCATCGCCTTGCGTACGACCGGCTCCGGCAGTTCATCGGTCAAGTCCCACACGCGCCGAAACTCCTCAAGTACCGGATGCATCGGCCGCTCGGCAAAACTATATTGTTTGGGCCACTCCAACCGCTCCTGATCATACAACCGATAAAATTGTTCAGGACAAATCAACGGAAAATGCGGGGTCACGTACGAAATAAACACTGCCCACGGCTTATCCGGCGGATTCGCCGCCCGCTCCTGCAAGAAACGCACTGCCTCCTCGGTAATTCCCCGATCATATCGGGTATACGACGACTCCCCCGGGCCGGCCCCCAAGATCTTCTTGCGCGTTTCGGGACGAACCGGCATCTCCTCACGGATCAGCGAAAATAAATCGCCGATCACGTCCACGACATGCAATGAAATGCGCTGGTCGGGAAATCCGGAATCGTCTTCCACACTGCGATAATGCAGCTTGCCGATCGTCGTCACTTCATGCCCTGCCTCGAGCAACCGATGCCCCCAACTTGGCGGTTCCCCCGTATATGGCGTGCTGTTGTCCCACGAACCGATACGGTGCGCGTATCTCCCGGTTGCCATACTGGCCCGCGAAGGAACGCAAATCGTGTTGTTACAGTACGCGTTCGCGAAACGCACCCCGCGCGCTGCGAGCGCATCCAAATTTGGCGTCACTAGATCGGGATGCCCGGTGCACCCCATCATCGCCTTATTGTGCTCGTCCGAGCAAATCCATACTACGTTCATCGGCTTCCCCGCCACTACGTTTTCCATTGTCCGCTCCCCCATTTCTGCCTCTTGTTCTGAAACCTAACAGATGATTTTATGATAAGATAGACGTAAAAGATTTCCACTCCCAATCACGAAAGGAGACTTTCACTTGAGCGAAAACGCTTTACTTAGCGCTGAGCAAGTGGACTTCTATCACAATCAAGGATATTTGCTTCATCACAAGCCGTTGTTTTCCCCAGAGAAATTGGACAAATTGACGGGAATCTTTGAAGAGCACCTTGCAAGGAAAGGCAGCAAGTTGTCCGACGAACTCGACACTCCCCATTTTCACGATGAACGGCTGTTGGAGTTTTTGCTCGCGGACGAAGTCCTGGATGTAGTTGAACCCATCATCGGTCCGAATATCGCTCTTTGGTCGAGCCACTTTATTTGCAAAGATCCCTATGTAGGGCGCGCGACGCCTTGGCATGAAGATTCCGCCTACTGGAGAAGGCGGGTCGACCACTTCAATTACATTATAACCGTTTGGCTGGCGCTCGACCCGAGCAACAAAGAAAACGGTTGCATGAGAGTCATTCCGGGGACCCACAGGAATGGTTTTTCCGAATATGAAGCGGTTGACGCGACCAGGAATACGTTCAAAAGCCAAATCAAAAACGTGGACGAGTCGAAAGCTGTTTATTTTGAACTCGATCGAGGGGAATGTTCGTTGCACGATTCGCGAATCATTCACGGGGCAACGGCGAATACGAGTCCCCACCGCAGATGCGGATACACGATGCGTTACTTTTCTACAGACATCAAAGTCGACACGATTCATCCGCGCAACGATGGCTTCAAAATATGGCTGGCACGCGGCAAAGACGTAGCTGGAAACTCCTATGTAAACGGCTGACTTCCTCGTTGCCACTCCTAACGATTACTACACGCGTTAATAGGGCAAATTTGGGGTCTGGATCGCACTAACGATTGCCACGCGCGCTATTTGGACCTTTTCACCACAATTGTGGGAAAATGTACGGAATAACGTTGCCGGCAATCGTTAGATTCCAGAAGCAGCGGATTTCGGTGAATTAACGACGCTAGCAATCGTTAGCGGCAAATGACCGATCGACCCGCTACTCCTTCTCGTCGAACTCGAACTCGAAGTCGCCGATGCGGATCGTCTGGCCGTCCACCGCGCCGCGCTTGCGCAGCTCTTCGTCTACGCCCATCTTCCGCAAAATGCGGGCGAATCGCAGCACCGCCTCTTGCGAGCTGAAGTTCGTCCGCTTGATCAGCTTCTCGATGCCGGGGCTATCGATGACGAAATCTTCGTTTTCGCGGCGGATCGTGAACTCATTGCCCTCTCGCGGCTCCAAACGGTAAACTTTCCGATTTTCGCCGCCTTCTGAGCCTTCGACATCACCGACCCCAGCAGCCCCACCGGCGCCTGCAACTGCAAACCCCGCCAAATCCACCGGCGCCTTCTCCAGCTCATCCATCACCTTATACAGCAGCTCATCGATCCCCTTACGCGTCGCCGCCGAGATCGGGCACACCGTCCACTCCACGCCGGGCGCCTCCTGCGCCATCCGCTCGCGAAACGCCTGCAAATTCGCTTCCGCTTCCGGCAAATCCATCTTGTTGGCCGCAATAATTTGCGGTCTCTCCTCAAGCTGGGCGTTGTACAGCCTCAGTTCATCGTTGATCTGCCGCCAGTCGTCGAACGGATCGCGCTCTTCCGAGCCCGACATGTCAACGACGTGGACGATTACCCGCGTCCGCTCGATATGACGCAGAAACTCATGCCCGAGCCCGGCCCCTTCATGCGCGCCTTCGATCAGGCCCGGCAAATCCGCCATCACGAAGCTTCGCCCATCCGGCAGCCCGACCACCCCAAGATTCGGAGTAAGCGTCGTAAAATGATACGAGCCAATTTTCGGCTTGGCCGCCGAAACGACCGACAACAGCGTCGACTTGCCGACGCTCGGAAACCCGACAAGCCCGGCGTCGGCCAGCACCTTCAGCTCCAGCACGACCCAACGCGCCTCGCCCTCATCGCCGTTCTCGGCCACGGCCGGCGCCGGATTGTTCGGCGTCGCGAAGCGGATGTTGCCGCGCCCGCCGCGCCCGCCGCGCGCGACGACAAGCTCCTGGCCTTCCCGTACCAGGTCGCCGAGCACTTCCTGCGTATCGTCGTCGACAACAACCGTGCCCGGCGGCACGCGGACATACATGTCGTCAGCGCTCGCCCCGTGCTGACTCTTGTTGCGCCCTTTCTCCCCGGCCGGCGCCTTGAAATGCTTCTGATAGCGAAAATCCATCAGAGTGCGCAGCCCCTCGTCGACGCGAAAAATCACGTCGCCGCCATTGCCCCCGTCGCCGCCTGCAGGCCCGCCGGCCGGCACATATTTCTCGCGGCGAAACGACACGATCCCGTCGCCGCCGTCGCCCCCTTTGACATAAATTTTCGCCTTGTCAACAAACATTTCGTATGTCCTCTCCTATCGGAAACGAGGCGCGCAGCGCCACCGTCACCCTTTGCTCATCATATTCGTCCTCTTCCAGCTCCACCGCATCGGCATATCGCTGCAAGATCCGCTCGACCGCCAGCTGCAAAGCATCCTTATCATAAGATCCGCTAAAAACAAATTCGACGGCCAATTCCCGCTCCAGCCGAGTAATTTCCACACTAAGACCGTTCGATCCGTCTGCCGTCGCCAACGCATGAGCGTCGAATGAGGCTACAAGATGGCGAAAGCAATCGGCCAACCGATCCGCTTCCAGTCCTAGCTTACGCAAATTGACTTCCTCGGACAGCTCGACATCGAGCGTCATCGACTTGCCTCCCGATTCGAAAGTCAACAAAAACGTCGCCAACTCCGCCACGCCAAGCCGCGACACATAGCTTTCCTGCAACGCTTTCGCCTTTATTCTCTCCATCGCCGGCTTCAGCTTATCCCATTTTTTCAACTGCAAATATCCATAGAGCAACTGGAGCTCGTTCATCCACTGATGGCGGGCGTGGCTCAGGACGCCAATCATTTTCTCTTCTTGGGCAGCCTGCGCGCGATCCAACTCCAACCGATGGCGCAACCCGATCTCGCGTTCCCGTATGTAGACGATGAAGAAAACGCATACGCCAATCACGATGCCAAGTAAAAGGCGCATCGCCCATCCCGCCGAGATCGCGATCAACGCCGCCATGGCCACCGCCGCCAACACGACGGGAACCGCCGTCATCCATCCACGTGTTCGCATTGCGTCCGCTCCGTTTCTCCCATTCAAGTCCACACAATCGATTCATGATAAAAATGCCCCGGCGAATCGGGTTCGCCGGAGCACCTGTGACGAAAAATTAAACTTGTGCGGCGGCTGCCACCGGCGCATCAGTAAGGGGATATACGCTCACTTTCTTGCGGTCTCTGCCCCATCTCTCAAACTTGACGACTCCTTCAACCTTTGCGAACAACGTATCGTCCGAACCGATGCCCACGTTGTTGCCCGGGTGAATCTTCGTTCCGCGCTGGCGAACCAGGATACTGCCGGCGGTAACGGCTTGGCCGTCCGCACGCTTCACGCCAAGACGCTTGCCGATACTGTCACGGCCGTTCTTCGTGGAGCCGACACCCTTCTTCGAAGCGAACAGCTGCAAATCCAATTTCAACATATTTGTCACCTCCGACAAGCTAAATATCCGATTCCTTCATGCTTATATATTTGCCGTGATAAGTTTCTTTAATCGCCCGCAGCATAACCAGCATCGATTCGAGCAACAGACCGGCTTGCCGTTCTTGTTCTTCGGTTATGCCTTCCGGCAAAGCCGCCGACAATAAGCCTTTGGCCATCCGATGCTCCATCATGACACCGACTACTTCCTCGATCGCATTCACCGTTCCCACCGTTACGGAGGAAACCCCTGCGCAGACGAGGTCCTTGCCCGGCTTGTCAAACTCTGCGTGGCCGCTCACCTGGAACGACCGGATCGACCGATCCGACTGGCGACGATTCACAAGGATCTCAATCATCGTTCAACCACCGCTTACGCTTGAATCTTCTCAATCGTCACTTTCGTATACGGTTGACGATGGCCTTGCTTGCGGCGATAGTTCTTCTTCGCCTTGTACTTGTATACGATGATCTTTTCGCCTTTGCCATGGCCGTCCACCTTGCCCGACACGGTTGCGCCGACTACAAGCGGAGCGCCGATCTTCAGACCGCCTTCAGCCGATACGGCCAATACCTGGTCGAAAGAAACGGAATCGCCTTCGGCAGCGGTCAACTTCTCGATGTAGATGACGTCGCCTTCTTGCACCTTGTATTGCTTGCCGCCGGTTTCAATAATTGCGTACATTGGTTGCACCTCCTCATGTCTTAGACTCGCCTTATCCAGGTGGCCTTCCACCGGCAAATTCGCGGCTTCCGACGCTTCGTACCCGATTCGCGCGGTTGCAGCATGCTTCGCAACACACTGACAAATAGTGTACCATATCCACAAAAAGAAGGCAACAACGCCGTTTCCGACGCTGCGCCTCCATTTTGCCCACCCCTGGCACTAGATAGATTATTGAATGATGATAGAAGTAACCAGTTGATTGCTCCCCTGCAGAATTACAGGGTGATTTTGCACCAATTGGCTGAGGTTTCCGGTAATGCTCACTGTCGGCGAT
>JAJFMO010000219.1 GCA_020697475.1 Paenibacillaceae bacterium
GATTTCAGCTGTAAGCTGCGGTGGTGGCCGATAGAGGGAAAAGTTTGCGATATTTGACGTCTAAGGTGCGCTGGTGGCCGTTAGAAAAAGGTGGAGTCAGTTAGAAGTCCAATACAGCAAAAAACAGCCGACCGGGAGACCCCAAGCCGACTGTTTGATAGATTGAGTTACTTCCGCTCCTGTTTAGCGAGCTGCACCGCCGAAATGCGGTCGGCGTCGAACGGCTTGAACCGCAACCCAAAGGTGAACGGCTTCGCCAAAAGCTCGTACTTCGGCAGCACGCCCGGCCCGCAGCTGGCGCTGCCGATGCCGTTGTGCGCATAATCGAGGTTGAGCGTGATGTCATCTCGCTTCTGCAAATCGTACGTGTGCTGGGCGCTCTCCAGATTTTCCTGCGTATAATGCCAAGCGCTGAAATCGAGCGACGGCTGGCCGCACACGAGCAGACCTTTGCCCTTCAGATCCGTCAGCGCCACCCAACGGACATCGGTGCGGTTGCCGTTCTCCTGCGGCCAAATATAGTTAGTGAACAGCTCGTCCACTGAAGCTTTGTAGATGCCGAACTTGTTGGCCAGCTTCGTGTCGGAATACGATTCCCCGGGTCCGCGGCCGTACCAGGCAACTTGGTCGAGCGCCTTCGGCAACGTCATCGTCAAGCCGGCGCGCGGCAGCATGCGATAAATATCGCCCTGAGGATCGGCGTTTACTTCGACGAATACGTCACCGCTGCCGAGCACGGTGTACGTGAACTTGCAGACGATGCCCCAGCCTAATATCGGCGGAGCGACCCGCACGGTAGCTTCAATTTGCACTTCGTCGGAGCTTACTTGCCGCCAACCGGTCGAAACAACCCGCTGATGCAGCCAATGAAAGCCGAACTTCCGCCATTCGTTGGCCGCCCGATGATCGTTGTTCGTGGGAGCACGCCAGAAGTTCATCCGCGGACCGGCATTGAGCAAGCTCATTCCGTTGAACGACCAATCGTCGATCGTCGCGAACACGAGGTCGAAGCACGCATTTCAGCGCAGTCAGTCCCGACTCCCGCAGTTTAACTGCAGGAGCAGCCAACATGGCCGGTGTCGCGTCATCGGAGGACACCCCGCCCGCAGCCGAAGCTTGTCCAGCCGCCGGCAGCAAAAATTGCGCCCAAGCGACTTCATGCCCAGCCGATGCCCAGGACGTATCCCGCAACAAACGGAACGACAGATTGAGCCAGTAATCCGTTGAAGCGTCGGCATTCGCAGGCAGGTTCGCCGGCAAGTTCACGATCCGGCTGCGTCCCGGCTCCACCGAAGGCGTTGCGGCCGTGCCGGATTGTAACGTTTTGCCGTCCGCGGTCACACTCCACGACAATTGCAAATGCTCGAGATTGACGAAATCGTAGCGGTTGACCACCCGTACCCGACCTGCGGCCAAATCGACGGCTTCCACTTTCACCGGCTCGATCACTTTCTTCAGCTCGGCCATCGCAGGCGACGGAGTGTGGTCCGGGAACACAAGCCCATCGATGACGAAATTGTAGTCGTTCGGCTTGTCCCCGAAGTCCCCGCCGAATGCGAAGAACTCCTCGCCGTCCGCCGTCTTTTGGCGAATGCCGTGGTCGAGCCACTCCCAGACGAAGCCGCCCTGCAACCTTTTATATTTATAAAATGTCTCCCAATACTCCTTCAGCCCGCCTGGCCCGTTGCCCATCGCATGCGCATACTCGCACATGACGTGAGGCTTGTCCAAATCGCGCCGCTTGCCGAGCTCGGTCATCTTCTCCACCGACGTATACATCGTGCTGAACACGTCCGCCGCCTTCGCCTCGCGATCGCCTTCGTAATGGACGAGCCGTGTCGGATCGAACGCCTTCGTCCAGGCGTACATCGCCTCATGGTTGCAGCCGAAGCCCGACTCGTTGCCGAGAGACCACATGATGACGCACGGATGGTTTTTGTCACGATTAACGGTGCGCTCGATCCGGTCAAGATACGCGGCTTCCCATCTCGGATCGTTGCTGATCTGGCTGACGTTGCCTATGCGCTGAAAACCGTGCGTCTCCAGGTCGCACTCGTCGATCACATACAGCCCGTACTCGTCGCACAGATCGTAAAACCGCGGATCGTTCGGGTAGTGCGAAGTGCGAACCGCGTTGATGTTGTGGCGCTTCATCAGCAGCATATCCTGAATCATCCACTCCATCGGCACCGCTCGGCCGAGATCGGGATGATGGTCGTGGCGGTTAACGCCTTTGAGCATGATCGCGACGCCGTTGACGAGGAAGTTGCCGCCCTTCAGTTCCACCTGACGGAACCCGACCTTTACGGGAATGACTTGCAGCAAATTGCCCTTGCCGTCAGTTAAACTCACAAGCAACGTATACAAATAAGGGCTTTCCGCCGACCATTTGCGCGGATTCGCCACAGCCAGCTCCAGATCTAGCTCCAACTCCTTTCCGGGAGCCGCTTTGTCCACTGCATCCATCCGCCCGCCGTCCACAGGTTGCTGCTGCGCATCGAGCAGTTCAAGCCCGACACGCAAATCGGAGGCTGCTTTGGCAGAAACATTTTCCACCTTAATCTGAGCTTTCAGCTTCGCATTCCGATACTCCCCGTCCAATTCTGTGCGTACGAAGAAATCACGAATATGTACTCGAGGGCTGGCGATCAAGCTGACGTCGCGGAAAATTCCGCTCAAATACCACATATCCTGGTCCTCAAGGTAACTCGTGTCGGACCATTGATACACCCGAACCGCCAGTGTGTTCGTGCCATCGCGGAGCAAATCCGTCACATCGAATTCGGAAGCGAGCCGACTGCCCTGGCTGTACCCGACTTCCTTGCCGTTTAGCCACACGTGGAAAGAGCTGTCCACCCCGTCGAAGCGCAGCACGATCTTGCGATCTTTCCAATCCGGAGACACATAAAACTCCCGCAAGTAGGAGCCTGTCGGGTTCTCGGTAGGAATGTATGGCGGATCGACCGGGAACGGAAATTGCACGTTGGCATAGTGCGGATGCCCGTATCCATGCATTTGCCAACTGCTCGGCACCGCGATAGTGTCCCAACCTTCAGCATTATAATCGTCTTTGTAAAAATGTTCCGGTGCATGCAGCGGAGTCGGGTCATAATGAAACATCCACGTGCCGTTCAACAGTTGAAAGTTGGCGGAATTCCCCCGATCAAAGGTCAGAGCGCTGTCCCGATCGCCATGAGGGATAAAGTAAGACCGACTATCCAACCGATTGCGCTGCAACACCTCCACTGTCTCCCAATCTCGCGAATTCGTGTTTCCCATCCTTTTGTTCCTTCCTCTCTTGTTATGCGAAAAATGTTGCGGAAGCGTCGCATCGATGCGTTACGGAGCGACGGCTTCCTGGGCGAGACGGACGACCAACTCCGCGGTTTTGACCAGCTCTTCCACCGGGATTTGCTCCTTCGTCGTATGAATGTGTTCATAGCCAATGCCAAAGTTGATCGTTGGAATCCCCATCCCGTTAAATATGTTGGCATCGCTGCCGCCGCCGGTATGGAATAAGCGGGGTTCCCGTCCGATCGATTTGAGCGCTTTCGCCGCCAGTTGAACGACAGGCGCGTGTTCATCGTACATAAATGCAGGGTAGATGATTTCGCTCGTAAAATCAACCTTTGCCCCGTAATCTTTCGCTGCGCTTTCGCACGCTTCGCGCATCGCCGCAATTTGCGTGTCCAGCTTGGGCTGGACCAGACTGCGCGCCTCAGCAAACAGCTCGGCGCGGTCGCATACAATGTTCGTTGCCCCGCCTCCGGCGAACCGCCCGATGTTGGCCGTCGTCTCGCTGTCAATGCGGCCGAGCGGCATGCGGGCGATCGCCTTGGCCGCGACTTGGATCGCACTGATCCCGTCTTCGGGGTTAATTCCAGCGTGCGCTGATTTGCCCTCGAAGACGATATGGATCTTCGCTTGCGTCGGTGCTGCGACGGCAATGTCGCCGACTCTGCCGTTGCTGTCGAGGGCGAAGCCGAAGTCAGCCTGCAGCAGCCCAGGCTGCATGGCTCGGGCGCCGCATAGGCCGGACTCTTCGCCGGCGGTGATCACGAAGCGGATGGTGCCGTGCGGGATTTGCTGCTCCCGGAGCACAGAGATCGCTTCAAAAATCGCGGCCAGTCCCGCTTTGTCGTCGCTGCCCAAAATCGTCGTGCCGTCGCTCCGGATGTAGCCGTCGTCATCGACTTGCGGCTTAATGCCTTGACCGGGGGTGACGGTGTCCATATGCGCGGTGAAGAAGATGACAGGCGCTTGGGCGTGGGTAGCTGCGGATGCCGGGAGAGTGGCGATCAAGTTGCCGGAGCCGTGCCCCGAACGGACCGCCGAGTCGTCCTCGATTACGTCGAGCCCGATCTCACGGAACTTTTTCTGCAGCAATTTGCTGATTTCCTGCTCGTGAAGCGTCTCGCTGTCCACCTTGACCAGTTCAAGGAACGTGCCGATCAGGCGCTGTTGCTGTATCATGAGTTAGCTGCCTCCATTTCTTGCAAGTCATTGCCAGCCATGCGGCCGATCGGGTAAAATGGTGTTATCCAAGCCTATGAGGGGGTTCCCGCATGAGATCGAATCGTTGGATTTTTAAGCTTGTCATCTACTTGATGCTCGCCAGCATGCTGCTGTCCACCTTATTATTTACGGTGAACTTGTTTTTGTAACGCTCGCCTTGATATTTGTATGGGATCCATGCAAATACCTGAATCTGCTCCGTATCAAAGCCCAACATTGTCTGCGGATTTACACAATATTATTGACTCTAGGGAATTTATCTAACATGCAACAGGTTGGGGATCGATGACGTGAATTCACCCCTACATCGAGGGACTTTAAGGCCGAAACCGGCCTTATCCCACACGTCTGTCCCACTTCGAGGTACTTTAAGGCCGAAACCGGCCTTAAATCGTACGTCTGTCCCTCCTCGAGGTACTTTAAGGCCGAAATCGGCCTTAAACCGTACGTCTGTCCCTCCTCGAGGCACTTTAAGGCCAAAAACAGCCTTATCCCACACGTCTATCCCACTTCGAGGTCTTTAAGGCCGAAATCGGCCTTATCTCGTGCCCTCGCCTTCCCGCCTTCTTATGCATAATCGGCATATTGCGTCATTAATTAATCCGAACTAGCTCCTCACTTTTCACAAATGTAAGACCAAGCTCGAAAAAAGGACCGGGAATGGTTTCCCCGGTTTTTCTTAGTATAGCCGCGTGTCCTGATTGTAGCTCTCCAAGTTTTCTTTAACCCGCTGCAAGAACCTTCCGCAGATGACCCCGTCCAAAATCCGATGGTCAAGCGACAAGCACAGGTTAACCATCGAACGCACCGCAATCATGTCCTGAATGACGACCGGTCTTTTCACAATCGATTCGAACGTCAAAATCGCCGCTTGCGGGTAGTTGATGATCGGGTAAGACAAGAGCGAGCCGAACGACCCTGTGTTGTTGACGGTGAATGTGCCGCCCTGCATATCGTCAAGCCGCAGCTTGCCGGCCCGCGCCCGGCGGGTCAGTTCGTCGATGTCGCGAGCGAGTCCTGCGATCGTCTTCTCGTCGGCTTTCTTGATCACCGGCGAGGTGACGAATTCCTCGGTGCCGACCAGCAGTGAGATGTTGATATCGCGCTTTACGATGATTTTGTCGACCGCCCAGACGGAATTCATGATCGGGTAGTCTTTGATCGCGTTGACGACGGCTTTAAGCACGAAAGGGAGGTACGTCAAGTTGATGCCTTCGTTGCGCATGAACTCGTCTTTGAGTTTGTTGCGCTGGAAGACCAGGTTGGTCACGTCGACTTCGATCATCGTCCAGGCGTGAGGAATTTCCGTCACGCTTTGGCGGGTATGGCTCGCGATCGCATGGCGAATCGGCGTCACGTCGATGAAGTATTCGCCGCGTCCTTCGATCGGTTGGCCTTCAACCTCGATCTTCGGAATCGACGAATGCTCGGTCAAGTGCAATCCCGTGGAACGCAACGGGATGTGCACGACTTCGGGCTCGAGCTCTTGCGCGAGCCCGGCTTCCCGCGCGGCCGGCGGCTGTGCCGCGCGCGGGGCGGCGGCGGTGGTTCCCGCCGCCGTAGGCGTCGCGGCGCTTGCGCTGGCCGCGCCGCCGGCGATCACGCGCTCTACGTCCTGGCGCGTGATGCGCCCGCCTAACCCGCTGCCCTGCACGCGGGTTAAATCAATGCCGTGCTCGGCGGCAAGCCGAAGCACGGCCGGGGAATAGCGACCGCGCATGCTTTGGTCGCTTCCTGCCTGCGCCGGCTCTCCGCCCGCCGCAGCCGCATGTGTGCCTGCGGCGCCTACTGCCACTGCCGCGCCACCGAGCGCGCCTCCCGCATTCGCAGACGCACCTGCCTCACTCGCCGCCCCGTCGTGCTCTTCGATCAAGCAGATCGCTGCGCCGACGGCGGCAGTCTCTCCTTCGCCGACCAAAATTTTGCGCAGCGTCCCAGCTACTGGAGAAGGCATCTCAACGTTCACCTTCTCAGTAATGAGCTCGCACAGCACCTCGTATTGCTCCACTTCGTCCCCTGGCTGCTTCAGCCAACGTTCAATCGTGGCCGACACCAGGCTCTCCGCCAAATGCGGCACCGTCACCGCCGTCGGCTCTGGCTTCGTTTGCCCCATTCTTCCATCCCCCTGTTCGTTGTGAACCGCTTGTACGATTCTTCGGTCAATTCATCCGTTCACGTTCCGTCATCCAAATCCGTCAAACGCCAGCTCTAACGATTGTATATGACGTTAAACATCGTTTTTCCCCTTCGTCTGCATGCTAACGATTGCGAGAAACGCTATTTACCTATTTTAGCCGAAAAAGGCTTCAAAAACGGCAAATAACCGTCGTGGCAATCATTAGAGCCGCTACTATCGCCTTACCTCGCCTCAATACAACGCCAAATTGCGCATCGCATCGCGCACTTTGTCCACGTTCAGCAAGAAAAACTTTTCCGCCGTCGGGCTGATCCCGACCGCAGGCACGTCCGGCGGACACAGCCGCATAATCGGCGCGTCGAGCTCGAACAACAGCTCCTCCGCAATCAGTGCCGCCACTTCCGCCCCGACTCCGCCGGTCTTGTTGTCCTCGTGCACGATCAACACCTTGCCGCTGATCGCCGCCGACTGCAGCACCGCTTCCGTATCGAGCGGCTGCAAAGTACGCAGATCGAGAACATGGACGCTGATTCCTTCCTTCTCCAGCTCCTCCGCCGCCTTCAGGCAGAAATGCACCATATAGCCGTAAGTAATGACCGTAATATCGCGGCCTTCCCGCTTCACTTCAGCCTTGCCGATCGGCACCTCATAATCGCCCTCCGGCACCTCGCCGCTGACGCCCAAATAACATTTTTTATGCTCGAA
>JAJFMO010000220.1 GCA_020697475.1 Paenibacillaceae bacterium
CGGGATGCGCACCCACACTTTATGTGCCTTATCCAAATGTTTGTCCAGATATCCGTGCGAATACTCCCAATTGCCGGCCAGGCAAAAATCGAATTTACCCAAAGCATCATGCAGGTTGCAAAAAACGTCTTCCGTATTTTCCAAGCTTGAATCCAGTGGGATCATTTTTCCAGCCTCCAAAACTCAATTTTCAGCTCACCGTTCGAACTCGAATTTCTGGATACGACCCTATCATGAGCAGAGTTTGTCCTTTTATACAACATAAATGGGTTATAAGGAATAAATGGTTGCGGTTGGGGATTACTAAGGATGCACCAAGAGCAAAATTCGATTCGGGGGAGGCCGATTGCCATCAGTCCGACCATTGCCGCACCACGGGAAACACGAATATTCATGCCGGAGCTTGTCTATTTCGAACCGAATGCTTTGGAATATCCGAAAGGCGAACGCATATATCAATGGGCGAAAAACCATTCGTTGCCGATTCGCATGACGACGTCGCATAACCGGATTACGAACTTGCCCGGCGAGACGGACAACGAGAAGTATAAAATCGCCAAAAACACGCTCGTCGTCGGGGTGCGCAAAACTCTGACCTTCGATACTTCCAAGCCTTCGGCCGAATACGCCATCCCCATTTCTACCGGCTGCATGGGCCATTGCCACTACTGCTACTTGCAGACAACACTCGGCGCCAAGCCGTATGTGCGAGTGTACGTCAATATCGAAGACATTTTGAACTCTGCGCAAAAATATATCGACGAACGCGCACCGGAGCTGACCCGCTTTGAGGCGGCTTGCACGTCTGATCCCGTCGGGATTGAACATATTACCGGCAACCTGAGAGACTTGATCGAGTTTATGGCGGATCAGCCGTATGGCCGACTCCGGTTCGTCACCAAGTTCCATCATGTCGATACTCTGCTTGACGCCAAACATAACGGACACACCCGCTTTCGCTTCAGCATCAACGCGGATTATGTGATCCGCCAGTTTGAGCCGTCCACATCGCGATTTGCAGAACGCATCGCCGCCGCGGGCAAAGTGGCGAAAGCAGGGTATCCGCTCGGCTTCATTATCGCCCCGATCATCCGGTTCGACGGTTGGGAGCAGGGATACGCCGACTTGCTGGCCAGGCTAGCCGAAGCTTTGCCGGCGGAAGCCGGCTCCGACTTAACGTTCGAGCTGATCCAGCACCGCTTTACCAAGACGGCTAAGCGAGTCATTGAGGAACGTTACCCGAAGACGAAGCTCGAGATGGACGAGGCAAAACGCAAATACAAATGGGGACGCTACGGTCAAGGCAAATACGTCTATCCTGACGAACAGGCAAGCGCCCTGCGCGAATGGATCACAGAGCGCATTTTCGCCCATTTTCCCGAAGCGAAGATCGAATACTTCACTTGAAACCTGCTTTATTCCCCTTTCGACTTGGCAAGAGCCTCACGGTTCACCGCTTGCGGCGGCTGTTCCATCCAACCGTGCTGAATCATGATTTTGGCCCCGTCTTCGGCGTACTTGCCGACATCCAAAATCAATGCGGCATACTTCGCCGCCAAGTCGCGCCTCGCCGCGAAAGCCAGCGCATTCCCGTACGTTCTCACCCTCATCGAGAACATGTCCACCTTATGGGCGACCATCAATTTGTCCGAATAAGGTGGGAGCGTGGAGGCGGCGACAAGCGGATCCAGCACAGGGGAAGAAGACAAATCTTCCTCCTGCAAGTATGTATTGAGATGATCGTAATGCCTGGCTGCGATGTCTTTCCCCCGCAGAAAGTAAGATCGGGTCGAATCCGATTGAGCCACTTGGCTGAACCCGATCAAGATGGCTTTGCTGGTCGCGTTATTTTCCACATTGTCGTACAGATGGGTAATTTCCAGCGAATGCAGCGGCCGGATTTCCCCCCAGAAACCGCGCAAATAGTTCTGCTTCTTGATGAAATCCACCTTGCTTGGGTAGGGGATCATCGGCGCGGGGACAGCCACGCCTTTCTTGGTCATCAATTCATTGACTCGGGAAATCAACACGGTGGCCTGATTCAGGCATTCTTTGAAAAATTCGCGCACGTCCGGCCTCGTCATCAAGGTGACGGCGATGCCGTAAATGTTTAGACCTGCCTTGCATACATACTTCAAATAATGCAGGTACATTTCATCGGCAAACAGCCGGGGCGCATCCATATTCACATCGTTATCCGTAAAACCTTCCGGAAGCGGGTAACCCTCCCGGATTAAAATGTCCTGAATTTCCTTCACGTACTGTTCCGCCAAGGATAAGGCGTATTTGACAATTTTTCGGATATCCTGATCTCCGGTATGGGCAAGCATGTGGCTCAACACGCGGGTGGCCATGGAATTACCCATATACGTCGCCCATAGCTTGCCTTGCTCTGCGGCATTCAACTTTTTTTCAATCATGGCTGCCCTCCGTAATTAATTCGTCTTGGGTTGAGAAATTGCGCTGCATCGAATCGAGCTTGCTCTGTCCGAGCAGCTCCGACACCGTCACAAACTTGAAACCGCGCTTGGCCAGTTCGGGTAAAATTTGCCCCAAGGCTTCGATCGTATGAGCCCGTCGATCGGTATGGTCGTGAAACAGAACGATGTCGCCGTTCCGGGCGTTATCCAGCACTTTGCCTGCGATCATGGCAGCGCTCGATCCGCTCCAATCCCGCGTATCCTGATGCCAAGACCATAGGATGGTCTGCAGCCCGCTGCGGTCGGCGGCGTCGACAACGGCGTCATTGTAGTACCCGCCAGGGGGACGGAACAGCCGCGGAATATGGCCGGTCACCTGCAGAATCATGTCTTGGGCATGCAAAATATCGAGTAAATATTTGTCCTCGTCCACGCCGCTCCGATAATAAATGTGGCTGAACGTATGGTTGGAAATCTCGTGCCCTTCCGCCGCTTCCCGCTTGGTCAGCTCCGGATATTGCGACACCTTGTTGCCGAGCACGAAGAACGTCGCCTTCGCCTCGTACTTTTGCAGCAATTCGAGAATTTGCGGCGTCCGCGCCGGGTCCGGCCCATCGTCGAACGTCAAAGCGATCCACGGGCGCTCGGTCGGCACTTCCCAAACAATTTTCCCCCGCGATTCGTAGTAGTCCCTGCCTCGGCTCCCGGGATGGCCGTCAGCGCTCACTGCATGAAGCCCGACGAACAACCCGACGATTCCGATCCCGATGCCGAACAGCAGCTTTCTTCCCGTTATCATCCGCCCGCCACCTTTATCATTGCAACTTTCCATATGTTGCCCCGTCCCCCAACCGTTATTCGAATTATGCTATACTATGGGGAAAATGAAACGAAGGAAGTGCTCCCCAATGCCTATACAGCAACGAATCGTCGATCTGATCGATCATCAGATCATCGCGGCGGTACGTACCGTGGATGAAGTGCGGCAGGCGGCGGCGAGCAAGGTTGACGCCATCTTCGTCTTATCGGCATCGATCGCCAATATCGACGAGATTGCCCATATTGCCTCGTCGGCAAATAAGAGCATGTTCGTCCACCTGGAATTCATGGAAGGGATCTCCGCTGACAAGAGCGGAATCAAATTTTTGGCCCAGCATGTCAAATCGTGCGGCGTCATCTCGACTCGCTCCCATGCGATCGCGATCGCCAAAGATTGCGGGATGCTGGCCATTCAGCGGTTGTTTCTGATCGACAGCACGGCTCTGAAGAACGGGATCAAGTCTGTTCACGCATCCGGAGCCGATGCGGTGGAAGTGATGCCGGGCATCCTGCCGCAGATCGTCTCCGAATTGACGGAGCTGACGCCGCTACCGATCATCGCCGGAGGACTCGTTCGCAGCTTCGCGGAGATCGACGCGGCGCTCGAAGCCGGAGCGCTGGCCGTTTCCGTCGGCGCCTCTAATCTGTGGAACGGTGCGCAGGAAACCTGAGGAAATGCGAAAAAACTCTGGACACCGCACCGTTTTCCCATTAAAATAAACCAATAATCAAACTTGAAGCGAGCGGGCAGAGACGTAGAGACCCATCGACTGAGGATGCGCTTATTTTTTGGCGTACTCGGATCGGGTCTTTTTTCATTTTCTACACCTACTTGGAATGGTAAAGGAGAGATGGAATATGGCGATCAGCCATTTTTCTGCAAAACTGCGGGGGCATATTTTACAAGAGATGGCTTCAAATGTGTTGGATTTGTTGGTAATAGGGGGAGGCATTACCGGCGCGGGCATCGTATGGGATGCGAGCTTGCGCGGGCTTCGTTGCGGTTTGGTGGAGATGGGCGATTTCGCCTCAGGCACGAGCAGCCGTTCCACGAAGCTGGTGCACGGCGGACTGCGTTATTTGAAGCAAGGCGAGGTCAAGCTGGTCATGGAAGTCGGCCGCGAGCGGGCACTGCTGCACCGCAATGCGCCGCACGTCGTTATCCCCGAGCCGATGCTGTTGCCGATCTATAAAGGCGGGACGTTCGGTTACTGGATGTCTTCGGTCGGTCTCTACGTGTACGACTTGCTGGCGGGGGTCAAGCGCAAGGAGCGCCGCCGCATGTACCGCCGGAACGCGACGATCAAGCTTGAGCCATTGTTCAAGCAGGATCTGCTCATCGGCTCCGGCTATTATTACGAATATCGCACCGACGATGCGCGGTTGACGGCGGAAGTGATGAAGACGGCGGTGGCTCACGGGGCTCATGCGGTCAATTATACGAAGGCAAGCGAATTTTTGTACAAGGACGGGCGTGTAGTCGGCATCCGGGCGACGGATGTGTTAAGCGGGGAAACCTACGATATTTATGCGAAAAAGATCGTCAACGCCGCTGGCCCCTGGGTCGACAGGGTACGTCAGATGGACAACAGTTTGAAAGGGAAACGCTTGTTGCTGACCAAGGGAGTGCATCTGGTCGTCGACTATAATCGGCTGCCGATTCGCCAAGCCGCCTACTTCGACGTGCCGGACGGACGGATGATCTTCGTCATTCCGCGCGACGGCAAGACGTATATCGGGACGACGGATACCGTGTATAAGGAGCAAATTGAAGATACGCAAGCGACGGCGGAGGATCGCGATTACTTGCTGCATGCGACGAACGCGGCGTTCCCTGAAGTGAAGCTGACCACGGCCGATGTGGAATCGTGCTGGGCGGGCTTGCGGCCTCTTATCTACGAGGAAGGTAAAGGGCCGTCGGAAATTTCTCGCAAAGACGAAATTTTCGTTTCCGACTCCGGGTTGATCACGATCGCCGGCGGCAAGCTGACGGGTTTTCGCAAGATGGCGGAGAAAGTCGTCGACTTGACCGTGAAGCTGCTAAGCGAGCAGAACGGTTCACGCTATTTGCCGTGCGCCACGGCGACGGACGTGCTGAGCGGCGGCAACTGCGACGGGTTTGATCATTTTGACCAATTCAAGAAAGTGTTGTCGATGGGCGGAGTGAAGATCGGGATCGAGGAGCGGACGGCGACGCTGCTTGCTTCCCGGTATGGCTCGAATGTTAATGATTTATTCCAATTGTATGAGGGGGCACTGGCCCAGGCGGGTTCGCCGGAAGAAGCCGCGCTGATGGCGGAAGTAACGTACGGGATCGAGCGGGAGATGGCGGTCTGCGCCGTCGATTTCCTCATCCGTCGCACGGGAATGCTGCTGTTCGATCGGCCGCGCGCGGAGAAGATCAAGGATGACGTCATCCGCTTGATGGGAGACGCCCTCGGTTGGGATGCCGCGGAGCGGGAGCGGCAGTCGGCCGAGGTCGATCGGCAGCTCGCTCTGGTGAAAGAGTTCCCGCATGAGAAGGCAGCGGCGAAAACTTAGTTCAGCGCATCCGGGGATGCGCTAATGCAGCTCGGTTTACCGCGTCTGCGACGGCTAAGGCCATATCTGGCCTTAAAGCAGCTCGAGTCTGTGCGGGTGCGTTGGTTAAGGCCATTTTCGGCCTTATTGCTTGTGGTTTGCCGCATCCGCGGCGAATAAGGCCATATCTGGCCTTAATGCAACTCGAGTCTGTGCGATCGCGTGGTCTAAGGCCATTTTCGGCCTTATTCCGCTCGAGGTTGTGGTTTTCACATGGTATTGCCAATATTCGGTCATAATCCACCTTCTGCTCATGGATGAGCATATCTGTTGGTAATCGCACAATCGCATCGGTCACCACTCTTCATTGTTCACCAACTTGTGTGAAATTGAAAGAATGGATGCGATAGGTGAAGTTGCTGTGTTCGCGGCGATGCAGCTAACGGCGTATACGCCGTTAAGTTGCGCCTTCGCCCTGGAAGCGAGGCAGCTAACGGCGTATACGCCGCTAAGTTGCGCCATCCCCATGGGTGTGAGGCAGCTAACGGCATATATGCCGTTAAGTTGCGCCTTCGCCCTGGGAGCGAGGCAGCTAACGGCGTATACGCCGCTAAGTTGCGCCATCCCCATGGGTGTGAGGCAGCTAACGGCATATATGCCGCTAAGTTGCGCCATCCCCCTGGGAGCGAGGCAGCTAACGGTGTATACACCGCTAAGTTGCGCCACCCCCATGGGTGTG
>JAJFMO010000221.1 GCA_020697475.1 Paenibacillaceae bacterium
CGCGTTAAGATGGTAGCGTATAAAAGAAACCCGTTTGGTTGACGCTTGTCTTAGCGGGGAGTAAAATAGATGTGGCTTTGGAATGGAAATGGAAGGCAATACGAGGGAGGGAACTGCAGTCCAATGACGGGAAATTCATATTATTACCGAAAGCTTCACTCCTTGTTGGGCATCGTGCCGGTCGGATTTTTCTTGATCGAGCATCTGTTGACCAACTATTCGGCGTTTAACAAAGGGCATGCGGGGTTTGTCGAATCGGTCAACTGGCTGAACGGGCTGCCGCTTGTGCTGTTTCTGGAAATTTTCTTTATCTGGATTCCTCTGCTTTATCACGGAATTTATGGGCTGTATGTAGCGTACACGGCGAGAAACAACGTTAACCGCTACAGTTATTTCCGCAATCAAATGTTTATGCTGCAGCGCGTGACAGGGGTCATTACGTTTGTGTTCGTGGCGTGGCACTTCTTCTCGACCCGGTTTCAAGTGTCGCTTGGGAATGTCAAGCATGAGGAACTCGGCATTGCCATGCACGGGATCGCAACCAACCCGCTGTTCTTCGTTCTGTATTGCATCGGGATCGTCGCGGCGGTGTTCCACTTCAGCAATGGGATCTGGTCGTTCCTCGTCAGCTGGGGGATTACGATCGGCCCTAGGGCACAGCGCGTTTCGACGTATTTTTGCATGGGCATTTTCGTGATTATGTCGGTGATGTTTATTCTGTCGCTGACGGCGTTTCTGGACCCGCAATTCCAGCAAATGCCGGTCATGAATCCGCAAGGTTAAAGGGGGGTCAACAATGGCGAATTCAAAAATAATTATCGTCGGCGGCGGTCTGGCCGGTCTGATGGCGACCGTCAAAGCGGCGGAATCCGGCGTCATGGTGGATCTGTTCTCGCTGGTGCCGGTCAAGCGCTCCCATTCGGTGTGCGCGCAAGGGGGCATCAACGGCGCGGTTAATACGAAGGGCGAAGGGGATTCCCCGTGGATTCACTTCGACGATACGATATACGGCGGCGATTTTCTCGCCAACCAACCGCCGGTCAAGGCGATGTGCGATGCAGCGCCGGGCATCATCCACTTGATGGACCGGATGGGCGTCATGTTCAACCGGACTCCGGAGGGGTTGCTTGATTTTCGCCGGTTCGGCGGCACGCAGCACCACCGCACGGCGTTTGCCGGGGCGACGACCGGGCAGCAATTGCTGTATGCACTCGACGAGCAGGTGCGTCGGCACGAAGCGGCGGGGCTGGTACAGAAGCGCGAGAATTGGGAGTTCCTTGGCGCCGTTGTCGACGAAGAGGGCGTATGCCGAGGGGTGGCCGCTCAAGATTTGCGCAGTATGGAGATTCACACGTTCCCGGCGGACGCGGTCATTTTGGCGACGGGCGGTCCGGGGATTATTTTCGGGAAGACGACGAATTCGGTGATTAATACGGGGACTGCGGCGAGTGCGGTGTATCAGCAGGGCGTGTATTTCGCCAACGGAGAGTTTATTCAGATTCACCCGACGGCAATTCCCGGCGACGACAAACTGCGGCTTATGTCCGAGTCGGCGCGCGGTGAAGGCGGCCGAATTTGGACGTATAAAGACGGCAAACCGTGGTATTTCCTGGAGGAAAAGTATCCGGCGTACGGCAACTTGGTGCCCCGCGATATTGCGACTCGGGAGATTTTCCATGTGTGCGTCGATTTGAAGCTGGGCGTTGACGGGCAGAACATGGTGTACCTCGATCTGTCGCACAAAGACCCGAAAGAGTTGGAAGTGAAGCTCGGCGGGATTATCGAAATTTACGAGAAGTTTATGGGCGACGATCCGCGCAAGATCCCGATGAAGATCTTCCCGGCGGTCCACTATTCGATGGGCGGGCTGTGGGTCGATTACAATCAGATGACGAACATTCCCGGTTTGTTTGCGGCCGGCGAGTGCGATTACCAGTATCACGGGGCCAACCGGTTGGGGGCGAATTCGCTCTTGTCTTCGATCTTCGGAGGCATGGTGGCCGGGCCGAAGGCGATCGAGTACGTGTCCGGCTTGAAGATGCATTCGGCGGACGTCTCCTCAAGCGTGTACGAGGGCGAGAAGAAGCGGCATACGGAGAAGTACGAGAGCCTGCTCGCGATGCGCGGTACGGAGAACGCGTACCAGCTGCATAAGGAGCTGGGCGAGTGGATGACGAACAATATGACCGTCGTGCGCTACAACAATAAGCTGGAAGAGACGATCGGCAAGATTGAGGAGTTGAAGCAGCGCTACCGCAACATTGGTATCACCGATTCCTCGCGCTGGAACAATCAAGGTGTGGCGTTCACCCGACAGCTGTGGAATATGCTGGAGCTGGCGCACGCGATGACGAAGGGGGCGCTGCTGCGCAACGAGACGCGCGGGGCGCACTACAAGCCGGAGTTTCCGAAGCGCGACGACGACAATTTCTTGAAGACGACGCTGGCGTCGTACAAGCCGGAAGGTCCGGAAATTAGCTACGAGGAAGTCGACATCTCATTAATCCCGCCGCGGGTAAGAGATTACTCCAATGACGAGCATAAGGGGGCGCATTGATCATGGCTGACACATCGACTGCTGCCGCCAGAACGATTCGCTTGGTAATCACCCGTCGTGATAATCCCGACGGCAACTCTTATAAGGAAGAATTCGAAATCCCGTACCGCCCGAATATGAACGTGATCGGCGCGTTGATGGAAATTCAGCGCAATCCGAAGAACGCCAAGGGCGATACGACGACCCCGGTGTGTTGGGAATCCAACTGCCTCGAGGAAGTGTGCGGAGCGTGTTCGATGGTGATCAACGGCAAGCCCCGTCAAGCTTGCACCGCCCTCGTCGATAAGCTGGAGCAGCCGATCCGGCTCGAGCCGATGTCGACGTTCCCGGTCATGCGTGACCTCGTCATCGACCGCCAGCGGATGTTCAATGCGCTGAAGCGGGTGAAGGCATGGATTCCGATCGACGGCACGTACGATCTTGGGCCGGGGCCGCGGATGGCTGAGACGAAGCGGCAATGGGCCTACGAGCTGTCCAAGTGCATGACGTGCGGGGTGTGCCTGGAGGCGTGTCCGAACGTCAACGACCGCACCAGCTTCATCGGCCCGGCGGCGCTCTCGCAGGTGCGGCTGTTCAACGCGCATCCGACCGGCGAGATGAACAAGGACGAGCGGCTGGAGACGTTGATGGAAGACGGCGGCATTGAAGGCTGCGGCAACTCGCAGAACTGCGTCCGTTCCTGCCCGAAGGGCATTCCGCTCACGACTTCCATCGCCGCGATCAACGCCGACACGACCAAGCACTTATTCAAGAAATGGTTAGGGCAATAAGCCATAACAAACAAAGGCAGGCTTCCCTCGATGGGCAGCCTGCCTTTTTGACTTTCTGGCATTCTGGTTTTCTGGCATTCTGGTTTTGCTGTAACGGACACCACGGAGCCTTAGAAGGCGATATGAGTGTTTTTTCGACTTTAACGGCCACACCGGCAGCTTAGAGCCGAAAAATCGCGCAAATTGATTGGGTTAAACGTTCTAAGAAGCCACCATGGCCGTTACAGGTCAGTTTCCTTTTTTTCACCAATCTAAGCTTCTCTGGTGGCCGTTACAACTGGGCCGTTACATCTGATGTAACCGCCGGATCAATGTTGAAGCCCCTCTTCAAGCAGCCTCTCTTCTTCCTTCATGCGCAAAAACTCGCGACCGTACGCCCCGTGCGGGTGAATTTTGGCATTCTCCATCTGGATCGAGGAGTGATGAATAGCGTACTTGTGCTGGAGCGTCTCGTTGATCGCAAGAATGATGCAATGCGGCTGAACCTCGTTGTTGATGAACACGTGTGCCAGCAGCGAGTAGTGCTCGGTAGAGATCGCCCACAGATGCATCTCATGTACGTCTTCGACGCCTTCCACTTCCATAATGCTCGCGCGAATTTCCTCCAGATCGAAGTGATCCGGAACGGCTTCCATCAGGATCAAGTACGATTCACGAATAATTCTGGCCCCGCCCGTAAAAATGATTCCACCGATGACCATACTGATCAGAGGGTCGAAGAACAGCCATCCGGTCGCAAAAATGAGCAGAGCGGAAACGATGACGCCGATGGAACTGAGCAAGTCGCCGATGAAATGCCACAAGGCGCTCTGCACGTTCAAGTTTTTCTCTTCCTTCATACTGCGGCTGAGGACAAGGGTTAAGACGATATTCACTACAAGTCCGATGGACGAGATGATCAGCATCAACTGGAAATTGATCGTTTCCGGAGTGATGAAGCGCCTGATCCCTTCAATAAAAATGCCGACGGCGATGACGGCGAGCGCCAGACCGTTCAGAAACGATGCGATGATTTCGAAACGCAAGTAACCGAACGTGTATCGGGAATTCGATGGGCGCGAGGCCAGGTATATGGCCACCATACTAAGACCCAGCGCGATAACGTCGGAGATCATGTGTGCCGAGTCGGAGAGGAGCGCCAGAGAATTGGAGACGATCCCGCCGACGATTTCAACCAAGGTGAAGAACAAGGTGAGAATCAACGTGATCCACAATGTTCTTTTGGAAGTTTGCTGGTTTTTGACGTGTTTTAAGTGATGGAAATCGCTCATTCGCACACCTCGATTCTTTGGGATTATAGTTATGTGGCTCCCGCAAAGTACTTGAAAATCAGCTTCGATGGAAACATCACTTTGTACGGCTAATTTAGAATTATTATAAATAAGATTATACGCTACCGTTGCTTACACTGTAAACCATATTTTTCACAGAAAGGTTCGCGTATATGAGCAGGTCGAAATCGGACACACTGGAAACAAAAGGAGGAGAGCGAGCCATGCCTTCCAAAACGGTTACACAAGCGACTTCGCCATCGTCCTCACCGGCGGCGATGCCGTCCGTTGCGCCAGTGGCGTCAACGGCGTCCGGCACAATGCCCGCATTATCGGGGATGGGGACGAGTATTATTTTGCGGCTGGAAATTGATAAGCAAGCGGTAACGTTCGGCAATATAGCGACAGCGATCGGCGATGCGGGCGGGGATATTGTGGCGATTGACGTGAACAGGGTGAGCAAGACGGCGACGGTGCGCGACATTACGGTGCTGCTGCGCGACCAGAGCGAGGCCGATCGGGTGGTGGAAGCGGTGAACAGTCTGCCTGGGGTCAAGGTGATCCACGTCTCGGACCAGACGTTTCTTGTGCATCTTGGGGGAAAAATTGAGGTTATTCCGAAAATGCCGATCAAAAACCGCGACGATTTGTCCAAAGTGTACACACCGGGAGTGGCTCGGATTTGCATGGCGATCCATGAAGATCCGACGCGGGCACATACGCTCACGATCAAACGCAACACAGTGGCGGTTGTGTCAGATGGCACGGCTGTGCTCGGCTTGGGCAATATCGGGCCGGCCGCGGCGATGCCCGTGATGGAAGGCAAGGCAATGCTGTTCAAGCAGCTGGCCGGAGTCGACGCTTTCCCGATCTGCCTGGACACGCAGGATACGGAAGAGATCATTCGCACGGTCAAAGCACTGGCGCCGGCGTTCGGGGGCATTAATCTGGAGGATATTTCGTCTCCGCGTTGTTTTGAGATTGAGGAGCGATTGATTCGCGAGCTGGATATTCCAGTGTTTCACGACGATCAGCATGGAACTGCGGTTGTACTGTTGGCAGGGCTATTGAATGCGGCCAAAATTGTCGGCAAGCGGCTGGAGGACTGCAAAGTGGTCGTTTGCGGAATCGGAGCGGCGGGTATCGCCTGCTCGAAGATGCTGCTTGCCGCCGGGGTGACCAACCTGATCGGGGTCGATCGTCATGGTGCGCTTGTGCGAGGAGGGGACTATCCGCATGCCGAGTGGCGGTGGTATGCGGAAAATACGAATCCAAAGTGCGAATGTGGGGCATTGTCCGAGGTAATCGCAGGCGCGGATGTTTTCGTCGGGTTATCGGGCCCGCGGGTGTTGAAAACCGACGATGTGCGGCGGATGGCGAAGGATCCGATCGTCTTCGCCATGGCCAACCCGGTCCCGGAGATCGCACCGGAGGAGGCCGAGCCTTATGTACGTGTCATGGCGACAGGGAGATCGGATTATCCAAACCAGATCAACAATGTGCTGTGCTTCCCCGGGATGTTCCGCGGAGTGCTGGACTGCCGGGCATCGCGAATTACTCAAGAGATGAAGCTGGCGGCGGCACGGGCGATTGCCGACGCAGTCGGCGAGGACGAACTGAACGAACAGTACATTATCCCGAGCGTGTTCAACGGGCACGTGGTGGACAAGGTGAGCCAGGCGGTGGCGGAAGCGGCGTACGCCTGCGGTGTGGCGCGCCGCCGCGATTTGCGCGAGGTGGAAGAGGAGCGCTGAGCGAAGACGTGGCGCGGGTCGGCGGAGGTGTGATACAGGTTGAGTTGGTGCAGGCCGGGTTGGTGCAGATGGAAGGTTCGGGCGTGAAGCAGGTTGGCGAAGTGTGGATCGACTGGTGCGGGCGAGTCGC
>JAJFMO010000222.1 GCA_020697475.1 Paenibacillaceae bacterium
AATACTGCCCGGCCAGAGAGCCCAAGATGATGTATAGCTTTCCGAAAAAGCCTCCGGTTACAGGGAGCCCGGACAACGACAGCATGAAGATGACCATCGCCACGGCAGTAAACGGCGCTCGATAATAGAGACCGGCAAAACCGGAAATTTCCTCGTGACCGCTGGCCCGTTCAACCGCCATAAAGACGATGAAGGCACCGATATTCATCAAGATGTACGCGAGCAAGTAGAAGGCAAACTCGGTAAAGTTCGAGAAGTGAACGATGGCGAGCTGTGCCCCGAGAGGGACCAGCAAATAGCCCGAGTTCGCTACACCCGAATAAGCGAGCATTCGCTTGACATTATTTTGCCGCAAGGCGGTAAAGTTGCCGACAATCATCGCTAGCGCAGCCAGTACCGTTATGGCAAGGAAGGCATCGTGATGTAAAGAAGAATCGCGCAAGTCGCCGATGCCGAATACTCCGAACATGACGCGAATCAAGATCGCGAAAGCGGCCGCCTTGGAGACTACCGCAAGGAAAGTCGAGATCGGCGTCGGAGCTCCTTGATACACGTCGGGGGCCCAATTGTGGAACGGAGCCGCCGAAATCTTAAATCCGAAGCCGGCCAACAGCAAGAAGAATGAAATGTAAGCCAGGCTGGCGAACGATCCGATATTTTGTGACAAAATACTGTTGATTTCGGCAATATTCGTCGAGCCGGTCATCCCGTACAAGAACGACATCCCATAAAGCACCAACGCCGACGAAATCCCGCCAAGTACAACGTACTTAAACGCTCCTTCATTCGATTGGCCGCTTTTCTTGCGCATCGCAACCAAGATGTAGGAAGTAATGCTAAGCAGCTCCAGTCCCACGAACAAAGTGATCAAGTCGCCGGATGAAGCCATGATCATTCCGCCCAAAGTAGCCGGCAACAACAGGTAGTAAAACTCGCCGCGATGATGGATCTCTTCCTCGCGAACCATCCCGATACTCGAAAGGATGATCAGAGCCGTACCTCCCAGCATCATCAGCTTCATCAGGTTGGCAAAGTCGTCAATCCTATAGCTGTGGTGAAGCAGTTCAATCGACTTGACCGGATTCAGGGTCATGCAAACGAAGAGGCCGGCAACGATTAACCCGACGAACGACAGCCACCCCAACACGTTGCGGCTGGACGACTTCGGCATCAGCAGATCCATGACCGACAAGACGAGGGTAAAGACGACCAAGGTCAACTCTGGCGCCATGTACCCGATATCGCTGAAATGGAGACGAAGTGGTTCCATGGGTCTAACCCCCTATCTTCAGGTTCAAAGTTTGGATTAATTGATCGAAGCCGATTAACGATTGGTTCAACGGATGGCTTAATACAGCCGGATATACACCAAGCAGGACGATGAAGGCGACGAGCACGATCATCGGGACGGCTTCCACCAGACGCGCATCGCGGAAACCGGCCATACTCTCCGGCCGTTTTCCAAAGGTGATTCGCAGCACGGCTCTTAACACATATACTGCTGCAAGTATGATACCGAGGATTCCCACGGTGGCGATTCCTTTCATTGTCGCGAACAAGCCGAGGAACGAGAGGAACTCACCGACGAATCCCGACAAGCCCGGCAACCCCAGCGAAGCCATCCCCGCAACGAGCAGAATGCCGCTAATGAACGGAATCGAAGCAGCAAGCCCGCCGAGTTCCGATAGCGTCGTTGTCTTCGTCCTCTCATATAAGCACCCGACAATCAGGAACATAAGCGCGGAAATCAATCCGTGCGAAACCATCTGGAACACCGCTCCACCTAGTCCGGTCGGATTCAACGCGGCGATCCCCAGCAGGACAATCCCCATATGGCTAATACTGGAATAGGCCAGCACGAGTTTGAAATCTTTCTGTACGAAGGCGAGCGCCGCCCCATATAGGATGTTGACGACGCCAAGCACGGCGAGTACGACCGCCCACCCCTTGGCCTGCTCGGGAAACAGCAGTATACCGAAGCGGATTAAGCCGTAAGCGCCCATTTTCAGCAAAATGCCGGAATGGATCATGACGACGGAAGGCGGCGCCTCCATGTGCACCTTCAGCATCCACGTGTGAAACGGGAAAATTGGCAGCTTAATCCCGAATGCCACGACAAGCATAATGAACAACGTCCATTTCATCGTATTGCTTAAGAAGAACGGGTTGAATTGTTGCGGGTCCGGTTGAACATGCACCATCGCGTTCGTATCGCTGAACAGATTGTTCATAATCGCGTGCAAGTCACCGCTATAAGAAATCACCAGTCCGTCCGGTCCATTCTCTTGGGTGTACCCAGCGGTATTTACGATGATAAAAAAAGCGATCAACATCACAGCCGAGCCGATCCCGTTATAGATCAAGAACTTATTCGCCGCCTGCACGCTCTTCTCATAGCCCCAGATTCCGATCAGGAAGAACGTTGTCACCAACGTCACTTCAAAGAACAGGAAGAACAAGAACAAATCCTGAGCCAGGAATACTCCGAACATCCCGATTTCGAGCAGCAGGAACAGAATGAAGTACGTCTTCCACCGCTTCTTAATGAGTACCGAAGCCAGCGCGGCCATCGAACCGACCAGGGCGGTCAAGAAGACAAGAGGCAGAGAAAGTCCGTCGGCAACGAGGTTATATTTGAACTCGTAAATAAAACTTTTGATCTGGTCGCCCAGCATTTCATGGTTCAACGCGATGCGCAACCACTCATGCTGTTCACTGTACTGGAACCCCACCGCGGTGCGGGTAAGGAAGTCGGCGTATAGCCAAGCAGACAGAAGAAGCGGAATCATCGTCGTCGCAATGCCGATCACTTTAATCGCTCGTCCGTTCTCCTTCGAGACGAACAATAGAATCAGTACACCGATCAGCGGCGAGAAAGCAATCAGCGTCAACATCGGTAATTGATCGATCATCAGATGAACCTCCCTCCCGCCAACACAAGCGCCAGAATGAGCAGACCGAGCAGCATGATCAAGCCGTACGACTGAACTTGTCCGTTCTGCAAGCGCGTCCCGAGTTGCCCTATGGCAAACCCGCCTCTGGCCAACGCCCGCACCGCACCGTCAACGACATAATCGTCAAACCGGTTGAACCATTGGCCTATTCTTTTCAACGACCTGACAAATACCACATCATACAACTCATCGATAAAATATTTCCGATAAAGAAGCGTATGCAGCCATGGGGCTTTGCCCGAAATGAAATCGACTGGAATCGAACGTTTGCCGTACATCAGCCATCCAAGTCCGATTCCGGCGAAGCCGACCAGAGTCGACAAGATCATAACCGCCCAGTTCGCATCTTCGTCCACCGCATCTCCTGTTAACCAAGTACCCATCCACGGATTGAACGGCGTAAAGACAAACCCGGCAAGCAGTGCCAACACGGCCAGCACCACAAGGGGCATCGTCATGGAGAAAGGGGATTCGTGAGCTTTCTGCCCGTTTGGAGCTTTGCCTGCAAAGACACAGAAGAACAACCGCGACATATAGAATGCAGTGAAGAATGCGGCAATCAACCCGACCCAGAAAAGAACCGGATGACCGTGCCAAGCGGCGGACAAAATCGCGTCCTTCGACCAGAAACCGGAGAACGGCACGATTCCGGACAACGCCAACGCTCCGATGGCAAACGTCCATGTCGTCACTTTCATCTTCTTCGCCAAGCCGCCCATTTCATGAATGTCCTGCGTATGAACCGCATGGATTACGCTGCCTGACCCGAGGAACAACAGCGCCTTGAAGAAGGCGTGGGTAAATAGATGAAATATGCCAGCCGTGTAAGCGCCGATTCCCAAAGCCAACATCATATAACCGAGTTGGCTGACCGTCGAATACGCCAGTATTCGCTTGATATCGTTCTGCGCTACACCGATCGTTGCGGCGAAGATCGCGGTAAATCCGCCGATCACGGCGACGACCGTCATGGCTGTCGGCGAAGCGCTGAATATGTCGTAAGTACGAGCGACTAAGTATACACCGGCTGCGACCATTGTGGCGGCATGGATCAAGGCGCTAATCGGCGTCGGACCTTCCATCGCATCAGGCAACCAAGTGTGCAGCGGGAATTGGCCGGACTTACCGATCGCCCCGACGAAAATCAGGATCGCGATCAGGGTAACGATATTCCCGGGAATCTTCGCATCCATAATCGCATTATGTATCGAAGTAAAATCAAGCGCATGCGCGGGCATGTACCAGAAGAGCAACAGCATGCCGATGAACAATCCGACGTCGCCGATCCGGGTGACGATGAACGCCTTCTTCGCCGCCGCCTTCGCTTCCGGTTTGAAATACCAGAATCCGACCAGCAAGAACGAGCAAACCCCGACCAGCTCCCAGAAAATATAAAACATCAGGACGTTGACGGAGATGACCAATCCCAGCATGGAGAAGGTGAACAAGGCGACATAGCTGAAAAATACCGTTATTCTGTCATCGTCATGCATATACCCCTTGGAGTAAATATTTACGACCAAGCTGACCAGGGTGACAATCACAAGCATCAAGGCGTTTAAGTTCGTTACCTCAAACCCCATCGATAAACTGAAATCTCCAACCTTCAGCCATTCAAATTGATTCCATGTATAATTCTCCATGTTGCCGCCGAGCCGTTCGAAGAAGATCAGCAGAGCAATCACGAAGGAGATAAACCCCGCAACAATACTGATATAGACGCCGAACTCTTTCGTTTGCCGTCCGAAGGCGGTCAAAATCAAGAAAGACAGCAACGGAAACAGCGGGATCAGCCATGCGTATTGTGAATAATCCGAAACCATTGATCGATGTTCCTCCTTCCATTCATTGTTTCATCGTATCCATCTGCACGACGTCTGCTGTCCCTTTATTGCGGAACAACAGAATCAAGATCGCGATCCCTACCGCCGCCTCAGCCGCCGCCACCGTAATGGTGAACAGTGAGAAAATTTGTCCGGTTAGCGAAGGATTGACGCCAAGCTTGGCGAATGCGACCAAGTTCAAGTTGGCTGCGTTCAGCATCAATTCGATCGATAGGAGCACGACGATCGCACTCTTCTTCGACAAGGCTCCATACAAGCCGATGCAGAACAAGATCGCCGCCAAAGTAAGATAAGGGGAAATGACCATGCCCATCTCAGTCCTCCTCCCTCTTGGCGATAATGACCGCTCCGATGAACGCCACAGTCAGAAGTACCGACATCAATTCGAACAGGATCACATACTGATTGTAAAGCAAAGTACCGATCGCCAGCGTGTTATCCATGCCCGGGTCGAACGTACCCGGGGTGAAATCGGAATGTTGAATCGCATAGAACAGCACCGCAAACAAACCGACGCAGCCAATGCCCAGCCAGACATTGTGCGCCGGTCGTATCGGCTGCTCTTCTTCGTTGTCATGCCGTGTCATCATAATCCCGAAAATCATCAGAATGGTGATCGCCCCGGCATAAATCAACACTTGCACGAAGGCGACGAATTCCGCTTGGAGAAGAACGAACAACCCCGCCAAGCTTAGGAAGGTGAATGTCAAAGCAGTGACCATATGCACCACACGGGTAAAGCTGATCATAAATACCGCCCCGCCGATCGCAAACAATGCGAAGATAAAGAAGGCGATATTGGACCCGTTGCTCAAAAAATCGCCAATACTGCTAAGCATCTTGCTTGGCGCCTCCTTTCGGAGAATCCGGGTGATTTTGTTGACGTACATTTTTATCGTTATCGTAGAGCCACTGCATATTTTTGAATAAATCATCGCGGCTGTATGCGCTGAGTTCGAAGTTGTTCGTCATCACGATCGCTTCCGTCGGACAAACCTCTGTACAGAAATCGCAAAGAATACACAACTCGAAATTGATATCGAACGTACTCAACACTTTCCCTTTCTTGGCCGGATCGGGATTCGGCTTGCCGGAAAGCTTGATGCATTCCGTCGGACAGATCCGCTCACATTGGAAGCAGACGATGCACTTGTCCGGGTCGAGATATTGGACGCCGCGAAAGCGGTCAGGCATCTCCATCGGTACATCAGGGTAGTTGTACGTCACTTTCTTATGAACCATATTCTTAAACGTAACGCCAAGGCCCTTCATAATTCCATTCATGTTCTCACCCCTCGATCGCTTTCACAATACTCATGAAGATCGCGACAATAAATATGTTAGCCAGAGCAAGCGGCAGAAGCACTTTCCAGCCCAAGCCCATCAACTGGTCGATGCGAATCCGCGGCAGAGTTGCGCGAATCCAGAATAAGAAGAAGACGATAACGATAAATTTCAACAAAAACCAGAAGATTCCCGGGATAAACGTCAAGAACGGCAACGGTGCGTCCCAGCCGCCCAAGAATACGATGACGGCCAACGCGGACAAAGCAAACACATACACATATTCCGCCAACATGAAGAAGGCGAAACGAAATCCGCCATATTCGACGTGATAGCCGGCAACCAGTTC
>JAJFMO010000223.1 GCA_020697475.1 Paenibacillaceae bacterium
CAAAACGACTCTGCTGCCGCAAACGCCTCGCGAAATCGTTATCTTGGTATTCGTCCTCCTGATCATGTATTTCGGAAGGATCGGGTTTGAATCGGCCTGCCGAACGAACGATATTTTCTTTCCTCTGTTCGTTTCGACAACGCTGTTGCTCCCTCTTCTGTTAAGCAACGAAATCAACATTCATTTGTTGGAACCGATTCTGGTTGAACCGTTCTCCCACTTGCTCGAGAGTAATTTATTGTCGACCGGATGGTATGGGGATGTGTTCATTGCCGGCGCCTTCCTGCATACAATCGCAAGCGCGCAGGAATTGAAGTCGTCGTTGCGGCATGGCGTGATTATCGGCAGCCTGGTCTTGGTCCTATTTCTCATAATGGAGCTCTCCGTGCTTGGATGGCACACTTCCAGCAATTTGTTCTATCCCAACTTCACCCTTATTCAGCAAATTCATGTGACCGATTTTCTTGATCGGGTCGATCTGTTCCTGCAAGGAGTCTGGTTCTTCGTCATCTGCAGCAAGATGATCTTTATTTACTTGGCCTTGTTGATCGCGGTGCAGTCCTTTTCGAAACACACGACCTACCAGCTGTTCAACATGCCGTGCGCCGTCTTCGTGATCATTACTTCGATCCTTGCTTTTCGCAGCACGGGAGCGTTCTTCAACTTCAGCAATTACGGCGCTACGATCATTGCACTGGCGTATCAACCTGTCGTCTTCTTGCTGTTGATGCTGCGGGCGAAGATGAAGAAATCCAAGCATAGCAGGCATGAGGCCGGTGCCCAAGCGGACGGAAATGCCGGCAGGCAAGCAGACGGTCGGCTGTCGGAAGCGGAAAAGAAAACAGTCCGCACGGCAAAAAAATGGAGCCGGGCGACGATCCTGGCTCTTCTCGCGGCGTTCGCTTTCTTTGGGTTCGGCATTCTCTTGGGCCATGTCGACGCCATGTACGGGAAGATCGCCTCTGTCGGGTGCGGGCTTTGCCTGTTGTTGCTATGGCTGACAACATACAAGGAGATGAAGTGGTCGGTTCGTCATGCGTTGAAGTGAGGCTGGGGACGGGAGAATGGATGCGAATAAGCAGCGGATGAGGAAAAAGTCCAGAGAAATTGGAGCGGAGGGGATTAACCCTGCAGCGGCTATTTATTCTCTGGACTTTCTTCTACAGCTAAGCAACCACGGCAAACACCGACTAAATCGCCACGTCGCGGCGAACGAACGCAGCCCAAGATACGGCGAGGAACAACGCATAATAAACGACGATTACGGTCAACGAGAACCCCATCGTCATCCCTTCCGGCGCCGCCCCGGCCCGATAGATCGTCAAGTCCGTGTTGGCGAACAGCCAATACTTGCCCCACGGATAACGCGTCAGCAAGGCGGTAATAATTTGCCCGGCCAACGTGACGAACATCGCCAAGCCGACAGCCAGCGTACTGCTGCGAAAGACGCTGGACAGCATGAACGCCAACGACACTACAAGCAGAAATTCGATGCTCTGATAGCCGTAGTCGATAAGCGTAGCCCCCAACATGTTTACTTCGCGAATATGCCCGTTTGTGTCCATTGCCAGATCGGGCAAGGTGATATATTGGAAGCGATAGAGCAGCATGTTGACCACGATAGATGAAAGTAATTGCAACAAAAGCATTGAGAGGGCTGTCGTCAAGACGGTCAAGTATTTGCTTAACAATATTTTCGCCCGGCTGTGCGGCCGAATCAGCAGCAGCTTGATCGTCCCCCAGACGAATTCGCCTGCGACGATGTCGGCGGCGATAATGATAGCGAGCAAAGTGGCGATCATCGTCAAGCTTGAGCTTTTCTTAATGGTGCTCCATGGCGACGGAACCATCGATTGCGACGGGATATTATGCTCCAGCCTGTATTCGTTCAAGGCGAGGCGCCTTTGCGCATTTTCCTTCGCTTGATCGGTCGTCTTGCTATTGGCGATCGTCCTGTGGTCCTGATCGATCTGCTTGTTGACCGTCGCTCTCCAATCGTCCCCGGACAAATCGCGACTCGAGTTGAAATAGGCGGTGGAAGCAAAGCACACGATGGAGAAGATGATGGCATAGAGCACCCAAATCCGCGCTCGCCGAAACAGCTTCATATGCTCATTCAATAGCAGAGAGATCATTTCGTCCCGCCTCCCGTCATCTCCAGAAACGTCTGTTCCAGCGTCTTATTAACCGGACGGATGCCGTACACTTTGATTCCATCGGCGATCAGTCTCGCGTTCGCTTCGGCAATCTGCTCTTTGGTGCCGGTAAATTCCACTTCATGGCTATCTGCGTCCACGGCAGCCGAAGCAGCCGACGCATTTCCGGGTTGGCCGAACAGCTGCCGCGCAGCCGCCGGGCGATCCACCTCAAACCTGACGAATCTTTGTTCCGTGACGGGCTCGCCGGATCCGGACTTGACAGTGCGCTCGCCGATCAGCTTTCCCTTGTCAATGATCGCCACCCGATCGCACATCAGCTCCATCTCCGCAAGCAGGTGACTGGAGACGATAACCGCCACACCCTCATCATCGGCCATTTTGCGCAAGTAATCGCGAAGCTCGCGAATCCCTGCCGGATCCAAGCCGTTGGTCGGCTCATCGAGGATGAGCAAGTCCGGGCGATGCAGCACCGCCTGCGCCACCCCGAGCCTCTGCCGCATCCCGAGCGAATACGTTTTCACTTTGTCAAAAATCCGCTCCTCCAAGCCGACCAGCCGAACTGTATCCTCAATTCGCCGCTCGCTGATCCCTCGCATCATCCGGGCGTAATGGCGCAAGTTGTCGTACCCGGACAAAAACTTGTACATCTCCGGATTTTCCACGATCGCCCCGACATGCCGGATCGCTTGCTCGAACTGGCGGGATACGCTGTGTCCGCAAATGGTGATTTCCCCTTGCGACAACGACAGCAAGCCGGTGATCATGCGAATGACCGTCGTCTTCCCCGCTCCGTTCGGACCGAGCAACCCGAAGATCTCTCCGCGCTGAACGCTCAGATTCAAGCGGTCGACGATTGTTCTTTTCCCCATTTTTTTGCTGACTTCTTGCAGTTGCAGTACGGCCGTTGCGGTCAATATATCGCCCTCCTATGGCCTGTTCCTTATAAGAAGCATACAACAAAGCTGATTTTTCTTCCACCTTCGACGCCTCCGACGAGGAGGATTTTGGCTATCGATTGTAGAATTTTTATAATAAAAAAGCTTCGATCAAGGGGTGGTATCCAATGGACGCAACTCATATTAAACAGATGGCGGAGCGAATCAAGTCCAACATCGGCAAAGTCATCGTCGGCAAAGATACGGCGGTCGACCTGATGCTGGTGGCGCTGGTCGCTTCCGGCCACGTTCTTCTTGAAGATGTGCCCGGCACGGGCAAGACGCTGCTCGCCAAGGCGCTGGCCCGATCGCTCGACTGTTCGTTCAGGCGGATTCAGTTCACCCCGGACTTGCTGCCAAGCGACATTAGCGGCATTAATTATTTCAATCCGAAAGACAGCGAGTTTCATTTTCGACCCGGACCGTTATTTGCCCATATCGTACTGGCGGACGAGATCAACCGCGCCACTCCGCGCACCCAGTCGAGCTTGCTCGAGTGTATGGAGGAGCGTCAGGTGACGATCGACGGCGAAACGCGGCCGCTGGATCGGCCGTTCCTTGTGCTCGCCACCCAGAATCCGGTGGAAAATCAGGGCACGTTCCCGTTGCCGGAAGCGCAGTTGGATCGATTTATGCTGAAAATGGCGCTCGGCTACCCCGACGGCGAAGAAGCGGTGGAAATTATGCGGCGCTTCAAATCGGCGCAACCGCTGGAGACGATCGAACCAGTGGCCGATGCAGCCGATATTGTTGCAGCTCAGAACAGCTACAACGCTTGCCTCGTCAGCGACGACATCCTGCGCTACATCGCGAAGATTGCCGATCGCTCCCGCTCGCACCCGGAGGTGGCGCTCGGAGTCAGCCCGCGGGGCACGCAAGCGCTGCTCAAGGCGATCCAGGTGCATGCCATTCTGCAAGGCCGCGATTTTGCGACGCCCGATGACGTGAAAGCGATGGCCTCGCCTGTGCTCGCCCACCGGATCGTGGCGAAGAATGCCGTGCGGGCGCGCGAAAATTACGGCCAGGTGATTATCGCGCAGTTGCTTAACGAAGTTCCGGTGCCGAGCGAAGAGGCGCTCACCGGCGGCGGTACGCGTAACGGCACTGCTCATCCGTCCGGCGGCAATCCGGACGGTTCGCGGAGTTGACCGACGGTATGGATGTCCGCTGGGTCGTCTTCCTTGCCGTCATTTTATCCATATTGCAGAACGTGATTTACCGCTGGTTTGCGATGAGAGGGCTGTCGTACTCCCGCACGTTCAATGTACCGGCCGCTTTCCCCGGGGAAACGGCGGAGATCGTCGAAGTGATCGAGAACGTGAAGCCGCTCCCGCTTCCCTGGCTCCGGCTGGAATCGATAATTCCGGCCAGTTTGCGGTTTGCCTCTCAGAGCAATCTCGATATTGATGAAGGGGAAGTATACCAGAATCACAAGAGCTTGTTCAGCCTCCGGCCGTACACGCGCATCACTCGCAGGCATTCCATTACTTGCTTGCGGCGCGGTGTTTTCACTCTCCAATCGGCGACGATGACGTGCGGCGACTTGTTCGGCATGTCGGTACAGACGATGCAACTGAAAATGAACGCAGCCATCTACGTCTATCCGGCGCTTGTCCCGCTTTCCGATATCCCGCTGCCTGCACACAGCTGGCAAGGCGACTACACCGTGCGACGCTGGATCGTCAGCGATCCGTTCATCACCGCCGGTGTGCGCGAATACCGGCCTGGCGATCCGATGAACCGGCTTAATTGGAAAGCGACCGCACGCTCCGGAACGATGCAGATCCATCGGGAAGACTTTACTGCCAATCAGCGGCTGATGATTTATATTAATTTCGATTTGCACGAACAAATGTGGGGAGCCGTCACCGATCCGGAAGCGATCGAGACGGCGATTTGTTATGCCGCTTCGATCGCAAATTATGCTTTGCAGCAAGGGATGGAGGTCGGATTCGGCTGCAACGGGTACTTCATCGACAGCGACCGCGGCGGGAAGCGACCGGTTCGCATCGAACCGACGGCGGGAAGCGGCCAGCTGTACAGTCTGCTGACGGCGATGGCGCGGCTGGAAATCGCCAGGTGCGCCCCGTTCGATACGTTGCTGGAGGCTGATTTGGCGCAACGGGTCGGCAGTACGGACTATCTGATCATGACCGCCTATCGGAACGACAAGCTGGAAGGCTTGGCCACACGGTTGCGGGGGCTCGGCAATGCGTTGCAATGGATGGAAATTGAATTGCCCGAGAACCATTCCGCGGGCGGCGGCGGGGCGGTCGAAACAGCTGATGACGAGACGACAGCAGATCACGGTGTCGGCGGCAGCCGATTGGCGGGAGGGATGTAAGTGCAGAATCTTCTGAAAATTATTATGCAAAAATGGTTATACGCCTGGTTCGAGCTGCTGCTTTACTTCCCGCTGCCGCTTGCCGTCGGCATAATCCTGATTCGTCACAGCACCCCATTCCTATGGCTGGTGAGCCTTCCGCTCGTTTACCTGGCATCCATCCTCTGCTACGGGTTGTTGAACATGCAGCGAGCCGTACTTCATGTGATGGCAGCGGCGGTTGTCGGCGGAGCGATTGTCACGTTGTCTGTCGGTTGGCACGGCAAAGCCGGCTTCATCATGCTCGGAATATACATCGTTTGCTGGTTCCGAGGGATTGCCTGTGCCAATACCGGATGGGAGCGGCCGTTGCCCGATTTGCATTATTTGATCGGATTTTCGCTTTATTTTATCGCCTGGTTCTTCTTTCACAAGTACCGGGACCTTGAACATTATCAGGTTTTCCTAACACCGGCCGGCGTCCTGGCGCTTGCGATATCTTTCTTCTATATGAATTATGTACATTTGAGGGGGATCACGCTCTCCCCTTCCGACAAACCTTCCCTGCCTGCATCGATTCTCCGAATGAATCGCCTGCTCACGGCGGTAATCGTCGGATTGATCATCATTCTTGCCGGAATCAAATACATCCGTGAAGGAATCACATGGTTGTACGAGATGATCTTCGGCGCGTTGTGGGCCTTGTATTATTGGTTCCTCTCGCTCGGCCAAGGGCACGGCGGCGTGCCGCCGGATAAGATGAGTGGGGATGTGTCTCTGCTCAGCCCAGAGGAATCGCCTCATACTTGGGGGCTTCTGGAGAGGCTTATCTTCTATACTGCCCTTACAATAGCCGCCATCCTCCTGCTTTGTTTTATTGCGTTGGTCGTGTATAAATTAATCCGTATGTTGATTCGCTTGCTCCAGATGTTTACCGGCTGGCGGGACGGCAGCCTGCGGGGCGCGGTTCCGGTCGATGGCTACCGCGACGAGCGGGAA
>JAJFMO010000224.1 GCA_020697475.1 Paenibacillaceae bacterium
AGACAAGGGTAAAGTAGTGGAGTAATTAGGGTAATATAGTCTACTTTATGGGTTTTCCCGGCTTCCGGCCGGCGCGTCCTACAAATCACAGGGCGAGCCCAAGGAACAACACCGCAGAGGCAAAAACCAACGCTTCATTATAACTGCCTGTACGAGCTGTCAAGTTCCCGGCGACGATCGGCCCGACGATTTGTCCGGCGCCGAATGAAGCGGTTAAATACCCGATCGCCTTGCGGCTGTTGTGCGGAGATAACATTTTTCCATAGGATACGGTCAATGTTACAATTCCCATGAACGTTCCTCCGAACAGCAGCGCGCCGAGCAAAACCCCGATGGCGCTGTGAGTCAGCACCGGCATGATCACTCCGACAATCTGGACGGCGAACGCGCCGTATAAGGCTTTGATATGCCCGTATTTCTTCGCTGCCATCGCCCATACGACGCAGGAAGGAACGGCCGCCAATCCGACGAACGTCCAGCTTAAGTTGGCGTATTCCTCCAACCGCGGGATATCCCGAACCATCGCCACAAGAAACGTGCCCGTTACGATATAGCCGATTCCTTCGCACCCGTATGAGAGCAGCAGCCGCTTAAACAATGGGGTTCTCAGCCCATCACGTTCAGCCGCGGGTACATTCGCAGGTTCATTCGTTGCCGCTTGCGATCTCGCGCCTTCTTCCTTGATCCAAACAAAAGGAATCGTGCCAATCGCAGCGGACAGAAGCCCAAGGCCGATCCACGCCCATTCCCAGCCCAACGCCTGCTCGAAAATTGGAACAACTATACCGCATAGACAGATGCCAAGACCTACGCCTCCGTAGAACACCCCCGACCAGGATCGGCGTTGATGCCTTTCAAGAACTTCCAGAACGACGCTTGAAGCGAGCACAAACACAATTCCGCTGCTCAGCCCGGAAATCAATCTCAGAATCGACCATAGCGCATAGTCGGATGTCAGCCCCATCAGCAGCGTCGTGGCGATGTTGAGGATCAAGTACATTTTTAAATAAAACGCTCTGCCTCTCTTCCAGTACAAAAAACTGGCCGCCAAGGCGCCCAGCAAATAACCCAGATAATTCATGGAGGCCAGCAGTCCGGCCATTGATTCAGTAAAATGTGCGTCAAGCTGCATCAAGGGAAGGATGGGCGTATACGCAAATCTGCCCACCCCCATGGCGATCAACAAGGCAGCCACGCCGGCGATTAAAGCTTGAACAGGTCTCATATGCCCCCCGGTTCACAAGAAATGGATCAAGCTGGTGCGTTGCGACCCGGTATTCTCGCGAAAGTCCCGAGGCGATGTGCCGATCAATTTACGAAATACTTTGGCAAAATAGTTCCCGTTGGAAAACCCGCATCGTTCCGCGATTTCTTCCATGGACAGCTTCGTCTGGACGAGCAGCTGCGAGGCGTGCCGGATGCGAACCTTGGTCAAATAGTCCATCGGCGTCTCTCCGACGCGGGCGGCGAACTGCCGCATGAAGTACGAGCGGGAAAACCCGGTCGTCTTCACCAGTTCCGCAAGGCTGATCGGCATGTGGAAATTGCGATCGATCCATCTCAGGCTTTCCTCCAAAGGGCCGATATCCGTCGGACGCGCCGCAGCCCCGCGCAATGTCCACCGCCGAAGCTCCATAAGCAGCCGATAGGCGAGCAAAGAGTTATGGAACGTATCCTCGAAAGCCTTCGACTCGGCCAGTCGGTAAATTTCGTCCCACACCCGGAGCACTTCCGGGCTTTGGCCGATTTCGGCAATCCTTCCGGCCGTCCCGATGATTTTATTCCAATGGGGATCCACGTTAGACAAGGCGATGAATTTCAGTTCCCAATGGCTGCTGTCTTCCGGCAGGAAATAACAGAACGGCCCGGGTTTCTCGATGAAGAAGGCGTGTCCCGGAGGAAGCCGATGCGTCATTCCATCGATTTCGATCGCCCCTTCGCCGGAAACGGTGTATTGGATGACGTATGGGGCACCGTTAACCCAGCGTTTGATCCGGCAATCGCAAATGTAATTGTTGCTGGCCTCCTTCCACTCCCAACCTACGGTATGGATGGACGGCAACTGTTCCATTTCATCGATCGGAAATCCGAAAAACATGTACGAGGCTGAATTTCCCGGGCCCATCGTTCATTCCCTCCAGCATTTTGAAAAAAATTAAACCTTCTGCGGTGCTTCTTGCTTAACAAGCTGGATGTATTCGTCCAGATTGATGGTACAGCCCGTTACCCGGGAATGCTCGGCGGCGAATGCGATCATGTGGCTGCGGGCCGATTCCATGGCCGATGTTTTCCCTTCCCGATCCCCCGATTGTACCTGTCTGATAAAATCCCTCATGATCAAGTAATCGCTGCCGTGGTGTCCCCCTTCCACTTTCTCCGGTGAATATCGCTCCTTCTTGCCGTTAAAGTAGTTAACGTCGATTCCGTTGACATCGCGGGTGCCGCGGATTTCGCCTTTCGTGCCCATAATTTTGAATGTACGGTTGCCGTTGGCAGTAAATGCCGACATCGTGAAGGACACGGTTGTATCGTTATCAAACAACAGATTCACCACTTGATGGTCGACGACATCGTTATCGCAGCGGAACACGCAACGGCCATAAGGCCCTTCTTTAATCGCTTTCATGCGGGCTTCGAGCGTACTATCCAGACTGATCCGGTCGAAATTCCCACCCGTTCTTGTGTTGTAATACAGTTTGATTGCCGAATAGGGACATTCCGATTCCACGGCGCAACCGTCCGTACATCGTTCCGTCGAACCTTCCGGCGCATTGGACTCGCGGAAATAGGTCAACTTGCCGAACGAAGACACCTCCTGGCACTTCGCCCCGATCAGCCACTGGAGCATATCCATATCGTGACAGCTTTTCTGCAAAATCATCGAGCTTGACTCCCGAGAGTTGCGCCAATTGCCGCGGGTGAAGCTCGATGCATAGTGGGAAAATCTGACGTTCTTCGCCGATCAGCTTGGCATCAACGATTCTTTTCAGCTCACGGGAAAACGTATTGTACCTCATCCCGTGGCAAACGCTCAGGATAGCCCCGGTTTGCTCCGCCTTCTCGGCGATGCGGATCGTTTCCAACGGATCATGAGACATCGGCTTTTCCAGCAAAATGTGATAGCCTTTGTCGAGCGCGGCCATCGTCGGGGCATAATGCTCGCGATCCATCGTGCAGATGAGCAGCGCCTCACACAGTTTGGGGCGAGACAGCATTTGCTCCCAGGACGCAAACTGCATTTCCTCCGGAATTTGATGCAGCTTGGCAAACAGATTGCGGCGTTCCTCATTCGGTTCGGCTACGGCGATAAATTGAATTTGGTGGGGATTTTGCAAGGCGTAGGAGGCAAGAGCGATCATTCCTCTTTCGCCTGCTCCGATCAGTGCTGCTTTCAACATGTTTTCCCTCTCCTTGGTCTTTAATGTTGGAATGTGGCAGATGATCAGGCGACTCCGGCGTCTATCAAATCCCCCATCGGCTAATCTCCCCACGCGCGACAGCGGCCAGAACCTCGAAATCGCGATCGATCACGATCAGGTCGGCGTCCATACCCGCCTTGATTTCACCCTTGCGGTCAGCGAGCCCCAACAGGCGCGCCGGGACGGACGAAGCCATCTTCCATACGTCGGTGAGCGGCGCGCCGAGCTCAGCCATCCGTTTGGCGCCGCGGTTCATCGTCAGACTGCTGCCCGACAACCCGCCGGTTTTCTTCACACGAATCGTTCCGTTCTCAATGACCGTCTCTCGACCGCACAATTCCTTGCGATAGATGCCGTCCGGGAGTCCGCAGAACGCGGATGCGTCTGTGATCAGCGCGGTATTGTCGGCGCCTTTCACACGATAAACGAGCCGCAGCACTTCAGGATGAACATGAACCCCGTCAGCAATCAATTCGACCGTCAAGCGCTCTTGAATGAGGCCGGAGCCGAACACCCCCGGTTCCCGATGGTGCAGTCCGCGCATCCCGTTGCCGAAGTGAGTGCAATGCGATACCCCCCACTCCATCCCCGCTTCCATCTCGGCGAACGTGGCGTCAGTATGGCCGGCGGAGATAAGCACGTTGCCTTGATTGCGAATGTAACGAATGAGCGGTTCCGCACCCGGCAACTCCGGCGCAATCGTAATCATCCGAATCGGCGCGATTCCTTCCCACCCTTGGTATTCCTCCAAATCCGGGTTTCGCAGCCATTCCGGATTTTGTGCGCCGGCTTGCCTTTCGTTCAAGTAAGGCCCTTCCACGTGCACCCCGACTATGGTGGAGCCAAGCTGCCGTCGGCCTTCCCCGACACCCTCGGTTGTGCCTTGTTCTTGACGGCGCATCGCCTCGGCGATTCTACCGAGCGCCTGCAGGATATGGTCTCCGGATTCCGTAGAAGTCGTCGCAAGAATCGCCGTCGTACCGTGGCGGTAGTGGTACCGGAGCGCCTCAATCATTCCATCGGCGTCGGCTCCGATAAAGCCATGATTTAACGCGCCGTGCACGTGGATATCGATAAACCCGGGGGCGATCAAGTTTTCTCCTGCGTCTAAGTCAATTGCCTCCCGATCGGATTGTCGTTCGGCAACCGATTGAATCACCCCGTCCTTCACATGCACGATTCCGTTTTCGATGATTCCGTCGGGCGTCAGCACTCTCCCGGACAATACATAATTGCGATCGGATGGCAACCGTTCGAACAAATCTTTTACCATATCACTAACACTCCCCCATCGTTTACAGTTGAGCCGACTGTTTGAACATCGTGTACTCGTGCAAAGCAATCCGTTGCGGGTCTTCGCCGGCTGGCTGTGCCTCCAGACTGACGTACCCGGTGTATCCGTTCTTTATTAAAGCCTCGTATGCAGGACGGTGGTCAACGCTTCCATGACCCATCAGCCCAACGGCAAAGATGCGGCCTTTGTATTGGCCTGTCGGTTGATCCGCCGGCTTTGAGTCGAAAAACAGCACATCTTTGGAATGAACGTGAAACAAATGATGGCCCAGCCTCTTCACTGCATTCGCTCCATAATCGTCGCCGGCGATCTCCATATTGCCCGGATCGAGGATCAAGCCAACGTTATCCTTGGGGATGAGGGACATTAGCCGCAAAGACGAGTCCACCGTCTCCACCAGCCCGCCATGATGGATTTCCATAATCAGCCTGACTCGGTATCGGGACAGAGCTTCGGCTACCCGAGAAATCCAATCGGCCGCTCGCTCGTAGTCCGCCGCCTCAGCCTGATCGGGGGCGGGCCCTCCGGGAGAGTGGCAAATCATCGACGCCCCGATTTCGCTCGCCCATTCGGCATAACGCTCAATCAGATCGGCTTTCTTGCGCGATTCCTCCGCCGTCCCCCTGGCATAGCCGCCGCTCAGATTGGAATAGATCACCGGCACCTCCAGCCCGTGCGACCTGACAACATCCTTAATCCGGGAAATATCCTCCCTCGTCGATTCCGGGGGAATATGGGAGCGCGCTTGCAGCTCCAACCCGTCGTAGCCGATTTCCGCAGCCGCTTTCGCCGCTTCCTCCAACGGTCTTCCTTTGAAAATGCCGGTAAACATGCAAACTTTCATTCCGATTCCTCCCCAAATAGTTGTCTTTCCCCGCCCGCCTACACCGCCCAAATGCGCTCAGGCAACGGATCCTCCGTCTCGATCAGCGTATCGAGCAGCTTCAATCGATTATATCACATCGATTTCCCGCGGGTGTCGCCAGAGCGGTAACGGCCATAGGAGCAGCCTAGCGGGCAAAAAGAGGGGAAGTCGCCCGCTAACGGACATGGGGGCCGCTTAGAGGGGGGAAGTCGCTAATTATAGCCGAGGATTGTCTTCTAAGCTGCTGTGGTGGCCGTTACAACTAAATCTAATAATCTATCTCCCCCGTGGTGAGAACAATGTCGTCGATATACCCGCGAAAATCCCCCGCCGCCCCGCTGCCGTCGAAGCCGACGAGTATCGTCTGGATCGTTTTGCCGTTCAACGCTTGGCCGATCGAAGATGTAATCTGCGTCCAGCTGCCGACGGCGCCTATTGGTTGGGTCGGCTGGATCCGCTGGCCTTGCGCGTCGACAGCGGGCGATTCCCGCAACGTCGTGCCGTCCGACAGAACCAAGTCGATGGAAGCATGGCGAGCCAGCTCGTTCTCCGGATACATCCAGTAGCTCAGCTTCATGTCCTGTGTGACGGGGATATCCACGTCAAACGCCTTGAAATAGACGTGCGAGGCGGATGGCTCGGTCGCCTGGCCCGCGTATTGCAGGGCAAATTTGCCCCGGTGGGCTGGCGCTTTGGCCGCATCGGCCCCGCCAGTCACGCTGGACTCGCCGGCCACCACCGCAAGCGTCGGCCCATCCCCCGCTCCGCCGTAACCGGCCACGTTTAACGCCCCGCCGTGCTCCGTATCGACCGTGTCCGTCCACGTCAACGCGGCGTCGGTCGGCTCGAAGCTCGTGCGGAAAAACACCGGGCCGAGCGAATACGGAACAGGCACCTGCGGAACGAGCTCCGCCTTGCCCTCGATCATTTTCGTCGCCGACCCTGCCAGCCGCAAATAAAAATCCGACGAAATGTACTTGCCGTCCGCACTCAGCGTGAGAAAATATTGGTCGGTCGGCACCATCGAGGAATCCTCCGCCCCTTTGGCGATCGCCGTTCCTTCATCGTACTCGTCGAACATCGCAATATACGCGCCGGGGATGTGCGCCTTCGTCACCTCGTACGCCTGCTTCCAGAACAGCCCGCCTTGCCGTCGTGGCCGTGAATTCTGTGGGAAGCCCTCCTTCATATTCGACCAGGCGAACCCCGGATTGATGACCGGCTGAAAATCGACCCCATACTGCTCCAAGTACTCTTTGTCCGGAAGGAGGGTGTTTTTAACATATTTATCCACATCGGCATCCGTCGAATAAGCGGAAACCGTCCACGGCGACACCATGTTGAACATCCGGTACGCCTCTTCGAAGCCGGGCTTGGAATCGTTCGTCCCGGTTCGCCACTTGTTCGGCACCCCGCCGATCACGTAGTAGCCCTGGTCCTTGAACCACTGGATCAGCTGCTTCGCCTGGTCCGGAGTGTTATCGCGGGTAGCGAAGCCGAAGCCCCAAATGCAGACAACCGGCTTGCCGTTCTGCTTGGCATATTGCGGCGACGACGTGATGGCGAGCTTGCCGATCATCGTGTTCGTCCAGTCGTTCTCGATTTTGCCGACCAGCTGGTCGCCGCTCATCCCGGAAATATCGTACATAATGTAAAAAATGCGCCCATAAGCTTCCGCCGCCTGCTTCACTTTCTCAGCGACGCTATCGCGGTGCGCCTTGTTGGACGCACTGTCGAGCGAAGTGCCGAACCGTTGCAGCGCCGCCCCGTCAATCCCATAATCCATCATCCATTGAAAATGCAAATAGATCACGTTCGGATCATACGACGAGAAAAGCTTCGCCGGCTTGCCGTTGCCGAGATTGGCGAACCCGGTCTGGAACAATGACGTTTCCGGGTAATCGCGGATATTGGGGTACAGCTCAAATTTGACGTTGCCGGGCCCCGGGGCAGTGCCGCCGTTCGACCAATGAACCCAGCGATTCGCCGGGGAGCCGTCGCCTTTGGCGTTGAACCACCCTTGATAGCCGACGATCACCTTATCTTTGATGCTTGACGAATCGACGACCGAAGTCGGTTTCGCCGGAGGTTGGATCGTCAAGTTCGCTCCCCCTTTCGCATTTGCTGCGGCTGTCGACGCGGCTGTCGGCGCGGCTGTCGGCGCTTGAGCCTGGGTGGTGGTCGCACTATCCGTCCCTTTCGACGCAGCCACAGACGATCCATCCTGACTCGCCTGACCCGCGTCCTGGCACCCTTGCAGCACCAACGCCAGCGAAATTCCGGCAGTCGCAACCGCGGCTGCTATATTTTTAAACCTCATCGCCCCGTCCTCCCGCTTCCCCAACCTCTACTTGCCACTGCCGCCCGCCACAATGACAGGCACGCTGCCGCTCGTATCCACCGCAAACCCCGGCAACTCGCCGATCGCCTGAAGCGAAATGTACAGTTCGTTCTTGGGGCTTTTCCACAGCTTATCGCTCAGCTTCTTCGCCGCCCCGTTGACTTTGACCGTATCCGAATTGGCCTTCATCTCGATCAGATGCTTGTCGTAAATCATCAGCAACTGATTGTCGTTCGGCGTGTGTACCGTCGCGTTCACGTTGCGGGCCAAATCTTTCACCAGGATCATCGTCTTCCCGCTCTTGTCGACGAACGGAGGCTCGTCAACAAGCGTGCGAGCCAGGGGGACATTGTTCAGCATGATGTTCGCCGCGACACCGTATTCGGAAGATGGCGGAACCGCCGTCTCATAGCGGAACAGATAAGGCGCAAAGTCAGGATGCGAAAAATCAAACAAATCGAGCATATTGTTCGCATTGGCATCCCTGTTGTTCAGCGAAGGCAGATCGAAATTCCAGGCGATCAGTTTGATAATCGACGTTAGATCGTATTGCACGTGACCGACGTAATTCCGTTTGGCATAGGGCGAAACAAGCAGAAACGGGATGCGCGGCCCGAGCCCTTTGAATCCGTCCGGACCCGGCTCCACTTGCGGAGGCGGAACATGATCCCAATAGCCGCCTGACTCGTCGTACGTGACGATGATCGCCGTTTCCTTCCAATACTTGCTGTCCATGATTTTGTCGATCACTTTCACGGAAAAATTCTCGTTCTTCGGAGTGCCGTTGCCCCCCGGATGCTCGGAATTGGATTTAATATACGCGACCGAAGGCAACTTCCCCAGATCGACGTCTTTATTGAACTCGCTGAAATCTTTGACCCGACTCTCTTGTTTGTACGTGGTCTGAAACTGATCGAAGTACAGGAACGGATTCGTCGTCGGAACGCTCGCCTTGTTGTACCCGGGGTGGTACCACGCCCAGTCGAGCTTCTTCGCATCGAGCAGATCTCCGACCGTTTTGTAATCGAGCGCCTCCCAGCGCGCATCCTTGTTGCTCCCCAGTTCGCCGAACGCCGGGTTCGGGTTGCCCTTGTTCGGTTTGTCCGCGTTGCCGGACTGCGCCCCGATCAAATACAGCGCCGCCGGTGTCGACCCGCCGAAGATCGGCTGATAGAAGTTGTCGGCCATCGCAAAGTGCTGCGCATACTGCCAATACGCAGTCACCATCCGGTAATCGTACCGGCCCATCGCCACCCGACCGTTCTTGCCGTTCACCTTCGCAAAGCGGTCCATCTTGCCGTTGTCGTACGCGTCGATCATCGGATCATACGAATGCCTGACGTCGGCGGTTTTCAGCTCATCCATCGAGAAATCGAAGGCGTCAATCCGATTCCCC
>JAJFMO010000225.1 GCA_020697475.1 Paenibacillaceae bacterium
TACGGACTATACGGATCGGACAACGTGCATCTTGTTCGCGGACGGCGCCGGCGCAGTCGTCTTGACGCGTGGCGTTGAAGGGAATGGCGCGGGGATCCTCCATTCCGAGCTGTTTGCCGACGGCGCCAACTTCGATGCAGCGATCGTCCCCGGGGGCGGCAGCCGGTATCCCGACGGCGATGCCCGCGATGGCGGGAGCGGTGGCAGCGTGGAAGACGCCGGAAACGATGCTGCAAGCTATGCTGTGAGCGGCGACAAAAGCGGCCGGGGCAGCCGGAAGCGGGCGATCGTGCAGGACGGACACCGCATCTTTCGCCTTGCGGTCCGCCATATGGCGCAAACCGTGCAGCATACCTTGGAGCACGTGGGTTTGCCGCCGGAACAGCTCGATTGGCTCATTCCGCACCAGGCGAATCAGCGGATCGTCGAGGCGGTTGCGGAGCAGCTCGACTTTCCGCTGGACAAAGTCGTCAGCACGATTCGCTACATCGGCAACAACTCGGCGGCCACGATCCCGATCGCTCTCGACCTGGCTGTCAAGGATGGGCGAATCCGGCGCGGGCAGCACGTCGCGCTTACCGCCTTCGGCGCGGGCACAGCCTGGGGTTCGGCGCTTTTGCAATTTTAAGAAAGTGAAATTAAATCAACAGGAAGTATAGGCGTAGTTTGGACCTACCAAGGTAAGTGCGGCTAACGGTAGAAATGCCGTTAATTCACTCTTACCTCGTGGGATCTAGCCGGTTAACGGCGGATATGCCGTTATTTCGCTCTTCCTATGTGGGATCTAGGCGGTTAACGGCGGATATGCCGTTATATCGCTCTTCCCTCGCAGGATCAAGGCGGTTAACGGCGGACGTGCCGTTAAGTCCCACTACGAAATTGAACATTGCGAAGGTACCGGATCTTCTAAATTCTATAAAAAAACAGCGAAGGACGGGTAATATTCCCCATCATCCTTCGCTGCTTGTTACCCTGGTATGTCGCCAATTACCAAGCGTACGCTTCCGGAGCCGGTTTGCCGGGACCCGGGAAAATCTCATTCAATCGCGCCAAAGTCGGCTCGTCTAGCACGATCTCGACCGCCCGCAGCGAATCCTCAAACTGCGCCAGTGTGCGCGGCCCGATAATCGGCGCGGTCATCGCCGGATGCGCCAGTGTCCAGGCCAGCGCCACGTTCGCCTCGGATTCGCCCAACTCCCGGCATAAGCCGGCGTAGGCTTCCAATTGCGGGCGCAGCTTGTCGATCTTCTGCTGCGACTGCTTGGCAGTGCGCGAACCGGCGGGCGGATTCAGCGCGTGGCCGCCGAGCAAGCCGCCTTCGAGCGGACTCCAAGCGATAACGCCGATGCCGAGATCCTCCGCAGCCGGCAACACTTCGAGCTCCGGCAACCGGCACAACAGTCCGTATTTGTGCTGCTCGGAGACGAGCCCGAGGAAGCCTCGCTCTTTCGCCGCAGCCTGCGCTTTCACGAGATGCCAGCCGGCAAAATTGCTGGAGCCGACGTAAGTGATTTTGCCTTGGCTAACCAGTACTTCGAACGCCTGCCACAGCTCTTCCCACGGCGCCGGGCGGAAAATATGATGCATCTGATACAAATCGATGTGGTCGGTCTGCAGCCGACGCAACGAATCTTCCACGTGGCGACGGATTTTGTAGGCAGACAGCCCACGATCGTCGTTCGGATCGGTCGCCTCGTTACCCATCGCACCGTGAACTTTGGTCGCCAGCACGACCCGCTCGCGGCGGCCTCCGCCTTGAGCGAACCAGCGACCGATAATTTCCTCGGTCCAGCCGCGACGAGGCGTGCCTCCATAAACGTTGGCGGTGTCGAAGAAGTTAACCCCCGCGTCAAGCGCCGCATCCATGATGCGGAACGCATCTTTCTCTTCTGTCGAAGGCCCGAAATTCATCGTACCGAGGCAAAGCTTGCTGACCTTCAGCCCCGTGTGTCCCAAGAATGTGTACTTCATTTTTTACACGCCTCCTAAAAATATGTATTTCTTCTACTAAACTCGAACTTTTAACCCCGAACTTAGCCCGTCTGCCCGCTCTCGTAAATCGGCTGCAAGGCGTAGCCGCCCGTCGAATACAGATCGCCCACGAGCAACTGGAATTCCGAATGATTTTGCCGCAAAATCGTATACTCCGTCGGGTTCAAATGATGGCGAATCAGCTTGTTCAAATGTCTTCGACACAGATACAGCTCCACGTCGTCGGCGTAAATATTGGCAGGGGAGCAGCAAATCTCGCACTCATGCTCCTCCAGTTGGCTTGCAAAGCTCGTAATCCGTCTCTCATCGATCAGCGCCAGCGCATACTCGATTTGATGCTCAGGGCAAAGCACGAACCGTTTCGTTCCATCATCGATAATCGCCAGCTTGGCCGTCGAATGGACTTGACAATCGCTTGCACCGCACTTCATCTTACTCATCCTTCCACCGTTTTACGGAAAAATTGGCGTTTCCTTTCCCTACTATAGCAAAAGCGCGGTGCGATGGATGTCATAACCCGCTGTCGAAACAGAGAACTTTACCACGAACTTAAACGCAGAGTGCGATCAAGAGAAACGTTCGGCATACTCGCGATCCGTTTGCTTCATCGCCGTAACGACCATGCTTTCCGTAACGGGAAAAGGCATCATCCCCATCGTGCTGACCGGCAGCAGGGCGACTCGGGCAATCTCCCGGCGCTCCGCTTCACTCAGAGGGCGCTCTATCCCAAGCTCGCTCAGAGAGCAAGGAAGGTCGACGGAGCGGTAAAACCGGCGCAGCTCGTCCACCTCTTCGCGGGGCCTGCCTTCCATGATCAACTGCACGAGGATGCCGTAAGCGACTTTGGAGCCGTGCAGCGCATGATGCGACTCGGGGAGGACGGTCAAGCCGTTGTGGACAGCGTGCGCCGCCGCAGAGCGGCAATCGTCCTCGCCCAAGCCGCCGACCATCCCGCTTGCCAGAATGATCGCGTCGATCACATGCTGCAGCGCATCTCCGGCGACCCCTTGCTTCGCTTCGTTATAAGCTTGTGCTCCGTACCGGGTTAACGTATCGTAACACAGCTTGGCCATTTGCAGCCCGGCGACGGTGGCCAAATTGTGGTTTTTGCCGGAAGAGGAAGCCGCGGATTCGTACCATTTGGCCACTGTATCTCCAATACCCGCTGCCAAATAATTGAGGGGAGCCTTGGCGATGACCGCGGAATCGACCAGCGCCAGCAGCGTGTTCGTCAAGTAAGTATCGAAGCCCTCGTACACCCCGTCGTCCGTATACTTGATCGCCAAATTCGTCACCGCCGCACACGTCGCCGCGATCGTTGGAATCGCCACGAAAGGGCGCTTCGTCTCGAAGCATACCGCTTTGGTAATGTCGAGCACTTTGCCGCCGCCTACCCCGACGATCAAATCGGTGTCATCAGGCACCAAATCGCTTAGCCTGTCGATTTCGGTTTGCGAGCATTCGCCTCGATATCGGTGTACGCCGTAAGCAAGCGATGCGGCTGCCAGACTGTCGGGAAGCGCCGGAGAGACGCTGGCCCAAGATTTTTCCCCAGTGATGATAAAAAGCTTATTGCCGTACCGGCTGATCCATTCTCCCGCTTTCTTCATCAAGCCCGGAGCTTGGATATACGCGTTGGACGACACCATCGTCAAGTGAACGCCGTTCATGGCAGGCTCACCTCTGCGATGACTGGATAATGATCGGAAGGATAGCCCCCCTCGTATTGGCCCCTGTCGATGATGACGCCCCGAACCTTAACTTCAGGAGTGGTGAAAATGTAATCGATCGGGTTGCCCTCCGCATCGCCGCTAAACGGATGCGACGTGCGGCCGATCGGCTCGGGGTATACCGAATAGGCGTCGGTCATGGCCATTTGTTCCCCTTCGAGCGTGATCTGCCCTCTCATGAATTTGACGACGTCCGATTGGGGTTGGGAGTTGAAGTCGCCGGTCAGGATGATCGGCAAACCGGACGCGTCCAGCTCCTTGCGGATCGCCCGCCACACCATAGCGATACCGCGCCGCCGCGCTTCCTGGCCTTTATGATCGAGGTGGGTGTTGAAAAATACGAATTGTTGATCGGGGTTCTGTCGATAGCGAAACCGCGCCCAAGTGCAAACCCGCGGGCACATCGTGTCCCAGCCCTTGCTGCCTGGCTCGTCCGGCTGTTCCGATAGCCAAAATTGGCCTTGCTCGATAGCTTCCAGTACGTCTTTTCTGTAAAAAATAGCGCAATGCTCGCCGCTTCTGCCTACTTCACGTCCTTCACCCAGCCAGGTATAATCGGGCAAGTGCGGCTCCAGATCCTGCAGCATGGACAGGTGCCCTTCCTGGGTACCGAAGACCAGCGGACGGTGATGCAGAATTACCGCGGCGGCTCGTCCCACACGGTTGCCCCAAATGTTGTCGCCGTCCTTCACTGCAATCGTTCGCAGGTTGAACGTCATGACTGTCATATCCATACGGGTTTCACTCCTGTTTGTCTTATTCGCTCACTCCCCTCATCTTATCACGATTACCGCCGGATAGGCATCCATCAATTTTCTTGAATGCCTATCCGGCTGGTCTCATACACATTTTAGGTTTTGCGGGGAAATTTTACACCGTTGTGCCAATGGAAATCCAGGTCAACATCCCTTTAGGCTCAGGATCAAACCTCGCCCTCAGGACGAGAATCGTTGCCGCTTCCGGGGTCTGCTCCTGCAGCACCGCATAACAGGCGGGATGATTGGTCATCGCCGTAATCGCATATCGATCGTCGGCGTACGGCTCATCGAACTGAATTCGAACCGTGACGCTTTCGTCTTTCAACCCGAAGGCGAACGGCGCTGCACCGTATTGTTGGAGAATGGCTTTTCGCTCTTGCTGCGGCTGGTGCACGGCGCGGACGGCCGTGAAGGCCAGCTTGTCGGCGGTAACTGCGCCGTCAGCGATTTGCCCGGTGTCCACGCTTCTGCTTTGCAGGTGCGCTCGGGCAATGCTGCCTTCGGTGATGTTCCGCTCCGTGATCGAGCCATCCGCCAGGTGGCGGTTCTCGATGGCACTCTCTTGGAGATGGGCGCTTGCGATCGAGTCCGGCGCGATTTTGCCGCCGCTGACCGCGCCTTCTTGGAGCATGTTGCCGGCCACCGCGCCGTCGGCGATGTGTTCACTTCCGATCAGCCGGGGCGTGAGATGGGGCGATTGCACGGCGCGCGGCTGGAGGTGGTCGCTGCCCACCGATCGCGACGCCAGCTTGCTCGCCGTGACGGAACCGCCCAGCAGATGGTCCGCGCCGACGCTGCCCAGCTGCAAGTGCATGACGCCAACGCTGTCGACGGCGAGCTTCTCGGTCGTAACGGCGCCGTCAGCCAGATGGCGAGCGTCAAGTGATTGCGAGCGCAGCTTGGAGCCGTCGATGCTGTCGGCGGCGATTTTGTCCGCCGTCACCGCGCCGTCGGCGAGGTGTTGCCCGGCAATGGCGCTTGGGGCGAGATGGCGGCCGTCTACCGCGCCGGCCTGGATATGTCCGGAGTCGACTGCTCCATCAGCAATTTTGGCGCTGACGATCGCGCAGTCCGCTAATTGTTCCGCAGCCACACTTTGGGGTTGCAGGTGCTGAGTGCCGACGCTGCCGTCGCTCAGCTTTACCGACGTAATCGCGGCATCCGCCAAGTGGACGGTGCCGACTGCTCCGTCGGCGATATGGCTGCCGGCGATAGACGCCGGCTGGATTTGCCCTGCACCGACGCTGGCCGCGGCCAGCTTCGCCTCTGTCACCGCGCCGTCTGTAAGGTGGCTAGTGACGATGGTTGCCTCGCGCAGCTTGTCGCCGATGATGCTGGCCGCGGCAATTTTATCGGTGGTTACTGAGCCGTCCGCCAAGTGGTGCTCGGCAATTTCGCCAGCGAGTAAATGCTTGCCGGCGACGGCATGATCGGCGATTTTTTCTGAGCTGACCGCGCCGTCTGCGATCTTCGTGCCGGTTGCCGCGCCATCCGCCAACTGTGCTTCGCCGACGCTGCCATCCTGCAGGTGGGCGGTGCCGACGCTGGCCGCAGCCAGCTTCTCCGACGTGACGACTTCGTCCGCCAGATGCGGTGTGCCGACACTGCCCGGCTGCAAGTGGGCGGCCCCGACACTGCCGTCAGCCAGTTTGGCCGACGTAATCGCGGCGTCAGCCAGGTGCGCCGTACCGACGGCGCCGTCAGCCAGGTGGCCGGCTTCAATGCATTCGGCACGAATGTGCTCCGAGCCAACGCTGGCCGCCGCAATCTTCGCCCCCGTCACCGCACCGTCGATGATGTGCGACTCGCTTATGCTGGCGCGCTGCAGCTTGCTTCCGTCGATGCTGTCGGCGCCGATTTTGCTTGCGGTGACCGCGCCGTCCGCGATATGC
>JAJFMO010000611.1 GCA_020697475.1 Paenibacillaceae bacterium
TTCATGTTGGACTTGCAACAATTGAACCGACAAATTATGATAAAAGCAGGAATATTGCCGTCAAAGATCGAAATGACCGGATTGTGCACCGGTTGCCGGACGGACGAATTTTACTCGCATCGGCGGGAGAACGGGTCGACCGGGCGGATGATCGCTTGGATCGGGATGGTTGAAGATGGACATTTTGGACAAAATACGAAACAATATTGACAAAGTTGAAGCGAGCATCCAAGCGGCATGTGAACGCAGCGGGCGCCTACGCGAGGATGTAACGGTGATCGCCGTGACGAAATACGTATCGCTTGGGACCATGCGAATCGCCATGCAAGCGGGACTTACCGAGATTGGGGAAAATCGCTGGCAGGACGCGGAGGAGAAATGGCAAGCTCTCGGCAGCCAAGGAACGTGGCATTTCATCGGCCATCTGCAGACGAACAAAGTGAAGGATGTCGTCGGGAAGTTTGCGTATATCCATTCACTGGACAGGCTGTCGTTAGCCGAAGAAATCAACAAGCGAGCGGCCAAGCTGGGCATCGTGCAACCTTGCTTGATCCAGTTGAACATATCCGGGGAAGAGAGCAAGTACGGTTTGGAAGCGGCCAAGCTGGAATCGTTCGCTTCCCAGATTGCCGCGTACTCCAATATCCGTATCGCCGGATTGATGACAATGGCGCCGCTGGAAGCGGAAGCTGAAGCAACTCGGCCCGTCTTTCGGGGGTTGCGCGAATGCCGGGATCGGCTGAACGGGGGGAACATTTTTCCATATCAAATTCATGGGTTGTCGATGGGGATGTCGAACGATTACGAGGTGGCCGTTGAAGAAGGCGCAACTTGGGTGCGGCTCGGCTCGACCCTTGTCGGCAAGGAAGTCGAATAAGCATTGGAGGAGAGGAAGAATGGGAGTTATGAATCGATTCATGAATTTTCTCGGGCTGCAGGAAGAAGAAGAGATCGACGAGCGAGAGCGGTACGTGGAGCAACAGGAGGAACGCGAAACCCAAGGGCACGAGCAACGTAAGAATAGAGGAAACATCGTCAGCATCCATTCCCAGAAGAACGTACGGGTCATACTGATCGAACCGAGGTCTTACGAAGAAGCGCAAGATATTGCAGATCATCTTCGATCGCGCCGTCCGGTGGTCGTCAATCTGCAGCGGGTGCGATCGGAGCAGGCAGTGCGGATCGTTGATTTCTTAAGCGGGACGGTGTATGCACTCAGTGGTTCGATCTCCAAGCTTGGGCCGAACATCTTCCTGTGCACTCCGGATACCGTAGAAATTCAGGGAGCGATTACTGAGATGCTGGCGGAAGAGGAACAATATAACAAACAATCGAATTAAATCGAGGTGAACCTGTTGTACGGCATCGACGTCTATATTGACAGATTGGCTCAAATCTACAGTTACATCATTATCGCCTATGTCCTGCTTTCCTGGATCCCGAACGCCCGCACCAGTTTTATCGGTGAACTGCTGGCCAAGATCGTCGAGCCTTACCTATCGCCATTCAGAAGAATTATTCCGCCGATCGGCGGGATGATCGACATTTCCCCGATCGTCGCCTTGATCGCGCTTAATTTTGTGGCGGAAGGCATTATCGCCGTGCTGCTCGTTGCCTGGAATGGATCGCCCGCGCCGAGCAGCAGCATCAATCCAAATTGACGGATTTTCTCGATCCGAGACAATCGTTCATTCTTGAGACGCTGGTTCGGAGGGAACCCGACGTTGCGGTTCGCTTCGAAGGCGGCTGGGAGGAAGCGGAGCGCCGCAGGGCGCTGATTGCGCCGGAATATTACAATGTCGAAAGTGAAGATATGGGGATCTTGGTGCTGTCCGTATCTTCCGGGGACAACAAGTTTCTCACCCTCGAACACGGAGATTATATGGGTTCGATTCTTGGCCTTGGGATCAAGCGCGACAAGATCGGAGATATTCATGTTCACGAGACGGGCTGCCACTGTCTGGTCACCGAGGACATCGCCCCGTTCCTGCAGATGAATCTGCATCAAGTGCATCGGGTGAACGTGCAGACCGAGTTGTTGCCGCTCACTGAACTTAAGGTGGCCAAGCCCGAACTGCAGGAGATGGAATTGACAGCTGCGTCCATGCGGTTGGACTGCATCGCTTCGGATGTGTTTCGATTAAGCCGGGCTAAAGTAATGACGCCGATCAAGGCGGGCCGGCTGCGGCTGAATTGGAAGGTGGAGGAGGATCCGAGCAAGGCGCTCCATCCAGGAGACGTCGTTTCGTTGCAAGGCTTCGGTCGATTCAAGGTGCTGGAAACCGACGGAATCACGAAGAAGGGGCGAATCCGCGTCAAGGTTGCGAAATTTGTTTGATCGGCTCTTTTTGCGGCGATTGATGCAGGATTCTCTCGATTGGCGTCGAAATAGTCATTCAATAGTTTTTATAATATACGATACAGGTTGCCAATTTTTCAGGAGGTGCGCGCATGCCGCTTACGCCGTTAGACATACATAACAAGGAATTCGGCCGTTCGTTCAGGGGTTATGACGAAGATCAGGTCAACGAATTTTTGGATCAAATTATTAAAGATTACGAGGCGCTCATCCGGGAAAATAAAGATTTGCAGAGCCAAGTGATGTCGCTGCAGGAGCGGGTCGATCACTTCACGAATATCGAGGATACGCTGAGCCGGACGATCGTGGTAGCACAGGAGACGGCCGACGAAGTGAAGAGCAACGCCAAGAAGGAAGCGCAGCTCGTGCTGAAGGAAGCGGAGAAGAACGCCGACCGGATCATCAACGAATCGCTGGCCAAGTCGCGCAAGATTGCGATGGAGATGGAAGAGCTGAAGAAGCAGGCTTCGATCTACCGGACAAGGTTCCGTTCGTTGATCGAGGCGCAGCTGGAACTGCTGAAGGATGACGGATGGCATACGCTGGAGCCGGTCATTCAGGAGATCGAGGCTTGACTGGAAGCTAATCGGTTTGACGAAGCGCGCGAAATTCGTTATACTCCATCGTAATACGTACACATTTGTAAAACGATGAACGGGACGAGTAAATCGATATTGCCGGTATGAAGCGAGTCGGGGACGGTGCGAGCCTGACGGAGGCGATTCGATCGAAGATCACCCGGGAGTATCTCTTGAACATAGTTATTGTAGGGAGTATCGGGTCATTCCGTTAACGATGAATCGAGTGAAAGCTTACTCCGCATCTTTGTGGCAAGCTTTTACGAGGGTGGTACCGCGAGCCAAACTTCTCGTCCCTTGGGATGGGAAGTTTTTTGTGTTTAAACACAAGAAAGGAGCTAATCAAGATGGATTATTCGAAAACGCTCAATTTGCCGAAAACCGACTTTCCGATGCGCGGAAACCTGC
>JAJFMO010000226.1 GCA_020697475.1 Paenibacillaceae bacterium
GGGGGCAATGCGATGAATTTTTTCGGGATCGACGCCAGGGGACAACGAACGAACCTGAAAGGAAGTAGGTGAACCCGTTGAGTGAACATTATGAAGCGGCCACGCTCGACGATCTTCCCCCCGGCTCTCACCGAGTGGTCCAAGTGAATAACCGGGATATCGGACTTTTCAACATCGATGGCGAAATTTATGCCTTGCCCAGCGTGTGCCCGCATCAATTCGGACCGCTTTGCAGCGGATGCGTGACGGGAACGTTCGCCAAAGACGCCTCGACCCATTGGCAGTTGGAGTGGAGAGAAGAAGGCGAAATTGTCACTTGCCCTTGGCATGGCCTGGAGTTTCGCATCAAAACAGGTCAATGCCTGGCCTTCCCGCGCATCAAAATCCGGACGTATCCGACTACCGTTGAGAACGGAATTGTCAAGATCACTTTATAGTACGACGGCAGATCCATAATTGGGGGATGATGAAGTATGGGTAACATTCATGCCGGAAGCGGCACACCATGGATTGAGGACAAATTTTACAGTCAAATAACGGACGATGAGATTCGCTTTACCGTCCGTCTGCCGGAGACGTATGAGCGCGAACCCGAGCGAAGGTTCTCCGTCCATTATTTCATTGTGGATACAAGAGCGGCGGCTTCGGAGCAACTTGTTCCAGCCCTCGATCGGTTGGTATCATCGGAACAGATGGCGCCGATACTGGCCGTAATCATCCGCCGCGGCGATACCGACTGGAACGTGCATCGCGAAGGAAATGGTTCGGAGGAGCGCCATATTATCCTTGAACTGATACAGTATGTGGATGCGAACTATAGATCGATCCCGCTTCGCCAAGGCAGATCGATTCACGGCGTGGCTCGTGGGGGCCGCGAGGCGCTTCGCTTCGCCATTCTCTACCCGCTGATGTTTTCCGCTGTATTGGCGTACGAGCCGGAGTTGGACGGCAACGATCTTCTGCAAGGCGTGCCGCCCCCCAATTGCAGGAGCTTCGCATCATACGCATGCTGATTCATTACTCCGCTGCCAATCCGACTTTGCCGCATATCCAGCGGCTTCAAGGAACATTGAGATCCAAAAGTTTTCATTGTCAACTTGATGCAGATAAGCCGCTTTCATCACAGGAGGAAATTGCTCGAATGGCAGTAACCATTCAACGGTTTCATGAACGGCAGGTGATGGATTTGGAAGGGATTACGCTGTATCCGAATTTGACGTATTCCTCCATCCACAGCAATCCGCTGCTGCTGGATATATACGTGCCTGCCAGCGAAGAGCGCCTGCTTCCGGCAATCGTCTGGGTTCACGGCGGCGGCTGGTGGCGCGGCAACAAAGGCCATAACTGCTATGGCTTGAAGTTGATCGGACGCGGCTACATCATCGTCAGCATCAGCTACCGGTTCAGTACGGAAGCGCTATTCCCGGCCCAATTGGAAGATTGTAAGGCAGCCATCCGCTGGCTCAAAGCGAACGCGCAGACGTATCGGATCGATCCTGACCGGATCGGTGTATGGGGCTCCTCCGCCGGGGGGCATCTGGTCGCTATGCTCGGGGTGACCGAAGACGACGAACGTTTCGAGGTCGGTGAACACCTCGATTGCAGCAGCAGCGTCCGGGCGGTATGCGACTTCTGCGGCCCGACGGATCTGTTGCGAATGGCGGAACCGGGTACCAGCACCGTCGATTGGAACGCGCCGGATACTCAAGCCTCCCGGCTCATCGGGGGAGCGCTGCAGGAGAACAAAGAACAGGCGCGGCTGGCCAGCCCGGTTCATTACGTCGGAGGGAACAAGACGCCGCCATTTCTGATCGTGCACAGTGACCATGACCAATTGGTTCCCTGGGAGCAAAGCCGGCAGTTATATGAAGAGTTGGATAGTTGCGGAGCGGAGGTAACTTTCCGCACAGTGGAATCCAGAGGCAAGGGACACGGGATCGACTTTGACGCCACCCTGCCTCTGGTTGAGGACTTTTTCGACAAACATTTGAAATAGACGGGGATTTTTCACCCGACCGTTCTACTTCGCCTTCTCCTCGGCGATCTTCTGATCGATCTTGTCCTGCGCCTCTCGAAGCGCGGTGTTGATGTCCTTCGCTCCCGTTGCGATATCGACAAACGCGGAATTGATCAATGGCGATGCCAAATTGTCATATTGTTCAACGACCTTGGTCACCGCGTGTCCGTTGAAGTCCGTTTTCAAGTTTTTCCCTTTGTTCGCCGGAGTATCCGCTCCGTACTGCTTCACGATTTCCGGCACGTTGGAGCCAGATACAAGCGAGGCTGTGCGGGCGATCGCCGTCTGCACGTCATCCGAGAAATAGAGTGAAATCACCTGGAACGCCGCATCCTTGTTCTTGCTGGTAGCAGCAATGGTCAACATCGCTCCCAGCTTATCCTGAATCAACCCGTTGTCGAACGTCGGAGCGACGACATAGTCCCAGTTCAGATCCGGAATAGGATTGCGCAACAGAAACGACGAGTTCGTGATGATCATTGCGGCAGTACGATCTTTCGTGAACGTGTCGCGTACATTCGCCTTCGTGAAGTTGCCGGGAATATCGAACAACTGCTTCCACGTCTGAGCCACTTTCTGCCAATCGGCCGACATCACATTCGCTTTTCCATTTTTGTCGAAGAAGTGCAGTTGCATCTCCGAGCGCATGTTATCGACATTTGTGCCAAGAATGAGCCCATGATATTGAACGCCTCCGTCGGTGCGGGTCAAGCGTTTGGCCAGAGCAATCGCCTCTTCCCACTTCATGGCGTCTTTCGGGTAAGGCACGTTGAATTTGTCAAAAATATCTTTGTTGTACAACAACGCCCTGACGCTGCGGTCAGACGGCAAAGCGTACAATTCCCCTTTTTCACCATAAGCCTGTGCGCTTTTTAACAAATCGGGATCGAGCTTGGTTAAGTCAAAATTGTATTTCTTGACCAGACTGTTCATATCGTACTGCAGACCTAGATCCAACACCGGCCGCAAAGAACCGTTCTGCATGACGATATCCGGGGTATCACCGGTGGCGACGAGATCCGGCAAGGCCGGCTTCGCTTCCAAATACTCCAATGTAATCCAAGGATACTTCTCTTTGATCAGAGGATCGATATACGTGTGAAACACTTCGTTGTAAGCGGCGATCAGCATCATTCTGACCGTCACCGGATCATGCTTTTCGGGAGCTGTAGAGGTTGGTGTCGCGCCCGAGTCAGCTTTGGCGGCCGTCTGCGAAGCCGTCTCGCCTTGCCCGCAACCTGCCGCCATACCCAATATAAGCGTTATCATCATTGTGAAAACGAGCATCTTTTTCACCGTCATCATCTCCTCTGTGTATCCTGTGGTTGAAGCGCTTGCAAGACGATCCCGGGAAGCCCCGGGGGGCGAAACCTACTGGCCCCGATTACGCAAATATTTGCGGCTGATCGTCGCGCTGACCGACGGGTCTTGATCGGTGTTGTCCTGTTCAACCGTCCACCAAGGCAAATTCAGCTTCTCCAACCGGGTCAGTATACGCGGCAAATCCATTCCGCCTTCCCCCAGTTCCTTCCACTGGTCGCCATTGAAATCCTTAACGTGCACATATTTGATGTGGGGCTCGTAGCGGTCGATGAATTCGACAACGTCTTTGCCGCCTTTGCTTACCCAAGCAAGGTCCGCCGCCAACGCAATGCCGTGACTTGCCAGTCCGTCGAAAAATTCGTACCCTCTCTCAAATTCGCCTGCATGATTGTGATAGCAAAACTGAACGCCATACTTGGCGCACTGCTCGGTCACTTTAGCCGCCAACTCGAACCACTTGTCGAATTGCTCCACACGGCCCATGCTTGCGATCAAGTACTTGCTGCCGGCGCGATTCATTCTCGGAAGCAAGTTATCCAGTTGGGCAACGCGGTCCTCGTTGTCGAAATCTTTCAAATTTGTATGCAGCCCGATCAGCGAGAAGTTCGGATGGTTCTTCAAGTAATCCAGTACTCCCGCTTCATCGTCGATAAGCAGCGATGCGCGACTCTCCGCGCCGGCGTAACCGGTTTCCGATACCTTGTCAAAAATGGCCGGATACTCGGCCACCAAATTTTTCAATCCCCAGATTCGGGCTTGGATGGCGATTTTCGGTGCAGTCATGCCAATCTCCCCTTCCTATAATGAACCGTCAACGAATGAGCGTCGCGGTTTTGCGAATCGTTGTTTCTCCAACCTGTATGTCTTCGTACGGAAAATTCCCTGTCCAGGTGAGCACTTCCGGCGCGCCGGCGGTGACCAGCGACGTATCCTCCGATTTGGCTCCGGGCACGGACGGGTTCCAAGCAAAGATTTGGTTTTGTTCAATGCGCAGCGTGGAACCGGGCAGCAGCCTCGTCTCACGTGGAGCGAAACCGGCCATGCCTCCTTGGTGGTGGTTTTGCCATTGGTCGGGATACCCCGTCTCGGCGTACCATTGCACGAGTTGATCGAACAATTCTCCATAGGATTGGCCCGGTCTTGTCGCAGCCGTCAGTTGAGCATCGAGACGACGGGCAGCTGCAGCAGCGTGCTTGGCTTCGTCGCTCATCGCGCCGAAGTGAACACTGCGAGTGACGCTGACCATAATCCCTTTGTACCGCGTGACAATGGCTAAGATAGCATGGCGTTCAATCACACTGGCCGTCGGCAGGAAGTGCCGGTATTTGTGCAATCGCTCGTCGCTGCCAACGAGGTTGACGACGACGTCGATACCTTGAGCCAGGAACGTCTGCGCTATGAGACCGGCGGCGGCAAATTCCGTCATTCCCGGCTTCAGTTGCTCGCATACCGACTCCAGACCGGCTGCCGTGATCTTGCCTTGCTCGCGAACGAGCGCCAGCTCCCTGTCGGTGAACACCGTGCGAAGCTTGGCGAATTCATCGTTCAACTCTGAATCGGTTACGAATCGGGCGTCTCCGCACAATTCCCGAATGATTTCGGCTTTCCGGGCATCCTCGTACCATGGGTAGTAACGAATGTCCCACTCGGATGCCTCTTCGGCTTCTTCTTGCTGCAGGCGGAAAATTTCGATATTGTTGCTGATCAGAGTCTTGCGGCCGGGCTGCAGCAAGAGAACAGCGCAAGCTTTCTCCGACGCTACATTGATATGTCCCCTGCCGCCGAAAGCGAGCGAGAAGTTTTCCTGGCGCTCGATCAGCACGTTGCCGTGTTGTACAACCAGTGCTTGCAGTTTCGCGTTCATCCGCGGCCTCCTGACCCGAACAGACGGATTTTTTCTTTCACTTTCTCCTTCATCGCCTCTTTGGCTGCGCCGAAGACGATTGCCAGATGATATTCGTCCGGGTCGTTGCGCCAAATTTCCTGCGACTTGAGGGCGAACGCCTGGCGAAGCTCGGTATCGACGTTGATCTTTGCGATGCCGAGGGAGATCGCTTTGCGAATCGCTTCATCGGGAACGCCGGAGCCGCCATGAAGAACGAGCGGCAAGGGGATGACGGAGGCGATTTCGGCCAAGCGGTCGAAACGGAGCTTCGGCTCGCCTTTGTAAAGACCATGCGCCGTACCGATCGAGATCGCCAAGGAATCGATGCCGGTCTCTTCCACGTAACGGATCGCTTCGTTCACATCGGTGACCATTGCGTCTTTCTCGTCCACGGAAATGTCGTCTTCAACTCCGCCGATCCGGCCCAGCTCGCCTTCCACCGAAATGCCTACGGCGTGCGCAGCTTCCGATACTTTGCGGGTGTTGGCGATGTTGATTTCGAGCGGGTGGTGGGAGCCGTCGTACATGACGGTCTGAAAGCCGAGTTGGATGGCTTCGATCGCTTGCTCGAACGAGTTGCCGTGGTCGAGATGGATCGCCACGGTCGCTTCGCTCTTGCGGCCGAACGATTCGATCATCCGCACCATCGGCTCCATGCCGATCGAGCGGATGACACGTTGCCCGATCTGGATCATGACAGGCGCTTGTTCTTCTTCGGCGGCGGCCAGGATCGCCTGGATCGTCTCGGCGTTATGGGCGCTGAACGCCCCGACGCCGTAACCGCCTGCGCGGGCGCGATCCAGCATCTTTTTGCCGGTTTGCAGTTTCACTAATGATTCTCTCCTTTGCACTATCGTAAAATGACCTTCTGTCAGCGATTCTTAATTGCCGATATAAACTTAAGCAATGGCGGGTAAGCGGCGATCTCCTCGCCAATGATTGGCTTGAGCCACTCGCGGAACTTCGCATTGGGCATTGCCGGACCTTGTCCGGGAGCGGGAATGTCGAGGAACTCGTTCGGAACCGGCTTCTCGCGGTCAGCGACCTCGCCAAGCGGCATGGAGTCGATGCGGTAAGCGTAAGGCTGACCTGGCGTATGGTTCCGCCGCAAGGTCATCATCGCGCTG
>JAJFMO010000227.1 GCA_020697475.1 Paenibacillaceae bacterium
CCGTCTCCGCCGTCGCCAGCCGCACCATCCGCTCCTCCGCCTGATGCAGGTGGCGATACAGCCAGTCATTGTCCGGCTGCAGCCATACCTCCGACGAATGGTTGCGTCCCCAGCTGGAGGCGTTGATCTTTCCCGTGTCGGCGAGCGGGTACTCCTGCAAATACTCCGAAGGGGTGATCATCTTGATGGCATGCTGGTCGAAAAATATTTTGCGGCATAAAAATTCGATAAATTGCGGCCCTTCATACCACCAATGTCCGAACAGCTCCGCATCATACGGCGACACAATGATCGGCTTGCGGTCCAGACACCGGTGCCACTGCTCCGCTTGCTTGATCCGGTTGATCAGAAAATGCCCCGCATGTTCAGCCGCCCGCTCCCGCGCCCACGCCGGATTGTACGGTTCGCGGTGTGACCCCTTGCCCGTAATCCGGTAATACTTGATTCCGGTGTTGACCCGCTCGTGTGTCGGCAGTACGTAGGGGCGAATATATTCCCACTCCTTGTGATTGTTCCAGCCCAAATCCCAGCCGATGTCGCGGTAATATTCGCGGTAATTGAAATCGCCGGGGTACCCTTCCGTGCTGCTCCAAACTTGCTGCGACGACATGGGGTCGCGTGGAAACGCGCTTACTCCGTAGGGCGTCATCAGCGGCGCGAACAACTCGCGGTTGGCGCGCGGGGCCGCATACTCGATCGCTTTCGAATCGACGAAGAAGTAGTCGATTCCATTCGCCTTCAAGATGCGGTCGATGCCCGTCGTATAGCCGCACTCCGGCAGCCAGATGCCGCGGGGCTTGCGCTCGAACCGCCTCTCGTAATCGCGCACCGCCGTCGCGACTTGCGCGGTGATCGCCTCCTCGGTTTTCATCAGCGGCAAGTACCCATGCGTCGCCGCGCAAGTGATGATCTCCAGGACACCCAGCTCCTGGTATCGCTTGAAGAAGCGGATGATGTCGCACTCGCATGACAAATACAGCTGCCGCAGCATCGAGAACCGCTCCACATATACGATGGCCAGCGGCAACAGCTTCGGCTGCTTGCGCAATCGCACGGTCTCTTTCTCCGCCAACTCGATGCTCTTCTCCAAGTGTCGCAAATACCGGCCTTGCATCAACGGGTCGCCGCACAGAGCAAGCAGTGTCGGGGTGAGCGACATCGTGATGCGGAATTCGACTCGGTCGCGGAGGAGCCGCTCGAACACGTCGATCAGCGGCAAATACGTCTCGGTCATCGCTTCGTAGAACCAACGTTCTTCCATATAATCATCGCGATCGTGATGACGGATATAAGGCAGATGGGCATGCAGCGTCAAGGCCAGGAATCCTTTGGTTTCCGGCCTTTGTTTAAGCGGATTTAACATGTCTTTCTCCTTCTTTACACTGGGTTAAATACTTTGATATACGGAGAAATTTTCCGGAAAATGCGGTTCAATTCGCTTCTGCGCGCCTAACCTGGCTTCCTCCACGACTCCGACGATCGGCTCGGCCGGACCGGCCTTCATATCCCGCGGGGTGACGACCGGATTGGAGCGCAGCAGCGGAATGAATTGCCGGCCCAAATTGTATGTACCGATATCCACGATATAGGTGGCATTCCCGTTCAAACCGTGAATATACCAGCTTTGCGCATCCGGCGTCGTCTCGATGTCACCGTGCCGGTGAGCGTTGTATCCGTTGAAATAAATGCCCGTTGTATCGTAAATTCGCAGCACTTTCGGCAGAGCGCCCCAGTCGCATTGAAAATGCCGTGTAGCCAGCCACCTGCGGCGGTTGCTGATTTCCCAATATACATGGATCGTATTTGCGTCGCGCACGAGCGCATGCAACATATCCCGCTCATAACGCGCGGGAACTTCGTAGAAATCGGCCGCGTTCTCTCCCATAGTTTCACCCCATTTTTCCCCGTGTCAGACTCGTTCGCCTTATGGCAAACATAAGCTATATCAGCATTCGCTATCGGCAGGTAAATTATTCATAGAAAAACATAGACTTCTCCAGCAGGAATTAACGGGTTCGATCGCGAATAATCTTGTATAATAATCCGCGTTTTTAGGAGGAGAGAGCTATGAGCTTTTGCTGCGGAGCCAGTATGATCGGCACTATGGGCACCTTCAAGCATATTCGCACCCGGATTCACAACGTCCCGCTCTTGTTCTGTCCTGTGTGCCATCGTGTGGAAGTCCATTACCTCGTGATGAACGAGTATGAAATTTTGGCGGAATACGCCCATGGCGACGGTGCTTCGGAAGTCGATTTCCAGGAATATGTCGACCAGAAGAACACCCTCGACTTGTTTGAGAATTGTGTGAATACTGAAGGCGAGGATCCGCTGGACGTGTTGAGAAACCAGATCGATACCGCCCTTGACTTGCTGCCCGTCGCCCAGCAGCTGAATGACAGCGAATGGGAGGCCCAGCTGAAGAAGAGGTTGTATGTGCTTAGCGAGAAGCGGGCCAAATTGAAGGGCAGGAAGGCGAGCCGCGGGCTGAAGTGAACAAGTTCTTAACAACAATTCTAAATCGCTGCAATCGTACGTCTCCGCAGAGGAGACGTATTTTTGTAAATGCAGGTTCTACTGGCGATTATGATATAATTGGAGAGGTCAAATACCCCACAAAGTGGGGAATCGCTTCGAAGCTGAATCAGGTACTTTGCTTGGGACCCCGTAAATATGCGGCGGCTCCAGACGTCCAAAGTGCAGTTGCATGAAAGGGGTTTACGAGAGATGTATTGGATCATTCGTCATAAAGACAGCGGGCAGATTTATTCCTGCAAGCTGATTAACGGATACGACATGGAATATTACGGGGTAAAAAATTGGGATGACCGCGACGCGGCCGAGGCCGAAATGCCATCCTTCCTTAAGTCTCTCGGAGAGAGCGACCCAGGGGAATGGACACTGTATGAAATTGAAGAGATGCCTCTGAAAATGCTCAACGTCAAACTCAACAATAATCCGACGAAACGCGTCTTTATCGATGGACAGGGAAAAACGGAAGCCAGATTTAAAAATTCGTAAAACAGGTGGGCCTTACCCCCGCAACGCGCGGGGGGAGTGCGAAACCTATGGATGAGAGGTGGAACGGTTGCTGCTGGTGCTGATCAAACATTTTCTCGGAAGGATGAAATCCGGCCAACGAGCAGACAACGTCGCGGCCGCCCCCGATCAGGTGGTCATGCAGATTCAGGCAGGGGACTTGCGTCTTCGCAATCAATTTATTACCGATTATCAACCTTATGTGGCGAAGATTACGAGCCGCTTCTGCAAAAGGTACATTGACCCCGCCTGCGATGATGAATTCAGCATAGCCCTTGGCGCGTTCAACGAAGCGATCAACCAGTACGTGCCGGAGAAAGGCCGTTCGTTCCTCGGTTTCGCAGAGACCGTGGTGCGGCGTAGGCTGATCGATTATGTGCGCAAGCAGCAGAAGTTCAACAAGCAGACGCCTTACAGCTCGTTTGAAGTGGAGGACGAGGAGGACAATGTCGCCAATCCGGTGGAAATCCAACAAGCGATGGACCATTACGCGGAGCAGCAGGGTGTCGAGGAGAGGCGTGCAGAGATTGCTGAATTCAGCCGGGAATTGGCCGAATTCTCCCTCCGGTTCGGCGATTTGGCTGACAATTCGCCCAAGCATCACGACTCGCGGCAAGCGTTGTTTCAGATCGCCAGGCAGCTCTCGGATCATCCAGGGATGATGACGATTCTTCGTACCAAGAGGACGCTGCCGATCAAGGAAATGCTCACAGTCTGCGGCGTATCCCGCAAGACACTGGAGCGCAACCGCAAATTCATTATTGCCGTGGCGTTGATTTTTCACGGAAGCTACCCGTATTTACGAGATTATTTGCAAATTATTGATCCAATCGATCAATCCGAAAGAAAGGAGCAGAGTCCATGAACAAGGGGATCGTCATGGAGATGAACGGCAACGAACTGATCGTGATGACCAGGGAAGGCTCATTCGAGAAAGTTCCCAAGGGAAGTCGTTCGTGCCAGGTCGGGGAAGAGATTGTCTTCTCCGCCCCTGCGAAGAAGCTGCGCAAATTTCCGTTTTCCATGCCGTCATCGTTCGCCGCAGCCGCCGTCGTCTGCCTGATCGTGATCGGTGGATTGTCAGGCATCGGCAGGCACCCCGTGATCGCCTATGTCTCAATGGATATCAACCCCAGTGTGGAGATGGGGATTGACGCCGGTGAGCATGTTCGCGAATTAAGAGGGCTCAACTCCGACGGAACGCAGTTGATCGATCATTTCGTATATAAGGGCAAGACGTTGAACGAAGTGACCGGCGCGTTGATCGACAAGGCAGCGGATGTAGGATATTTCTCGCAAGGGATAACGACCGAAATTGTGATCGCCAGTACAGTGGTGAAGCCGTCCGCTGTGGAGCCGAAAAGCGAATCGAAGATTGCCGACGAGGTCAAGAGCCGCGTGGCCGAGCAACTGAGCAGCAAGCACGAGGATCAGGCCGATACGGTGGAAGTGACGGCGATCGCCACGCCTGTGGAGGTGCGCGAGCAAGCGCGCAGTAACGGGTTATCCGCCGGGAAGTACGCGATTTATTTGGCGGCAAGCAACAACGGCCATGATATTCCGCTGCAGACGTTCAAGGAGGACTCCATCCGCGACATCGCCTCGAAGAACGGAGGGCTCGACAACCTAATCAAGTCCGGCAAGCCGGCCACCGCCGAGGAGTGGAAGAAGCTGGTCAAGGACGATAAGGACGGTGCGCTTGGCGAAAAGGCGAAGAAATTGGTCGAAGAATCGCTCGGACGCGATAATGGGAACGGCAAGGATGACGGCAACGGCCCTGGCAAAGGGAGCAACGGCAAAGGGAACGATGGCAAAGGCAATGACGACGGGAAGAACAACAGCAGCAACAATAACGGGATCAGCAACGGGAGGGGCGATACCTCCAACAACGGCAACAATGGCAACCACGACAACAATGGGAAAAATATCGGCAAAAGCGGCAACAACAACGGCAATAACAACGGCAATAACAACAACGGGAACAACACTGGGCAAAACGGTGGAAATGCAAAAGGCACGACAGGTTCCAACTCAGGCAATGACGGTAAAGGCGCATCCGGAGGGAACGGCAACACGGGCACTTCTGGCAACAATAACGGTAAAGGGACGACAGATAACGGAAAGGGCAATAACAATAACGGAAAAAATGACGATAAGAATGATGGCAAGAATGATGGCAAGTTGCCGCCCGTTAAGCCGCCGGCTATAACCGGTTCTAACGGGGGGCAGTCTGGCGCGAATTCGAACGACAAGAACTCGAACTCGAACTCGAACGATGACAAGAAAAAAACGGACGATAAGAAGCAAGGAAAGGACAACTCGAACGACAAGTCGAATCCCGGCGACAAGTCGAGCCCGTCAAACAACGGTAAGCAATCCGACGACGGCAAGGACAAGCCGTCCGACAATAAGAAGCCGAATCCGGCCGCTAATAAGTCCGACGACGCCATCAAACAAGGCGATAAGAAACAAGACGACAAGAAATCGTCGGACGACAACAAGCAGCAAGACAAAGACAAGAAGAACGGCAATGACAAAGTGGGGAGCTACGACGGTCCGTCGGGCTCCGGTGACAATAAGACCGCCGCGGACGACAAAGATCGGGACCACAATGTATTTTCCGGCGCCTTCTTGCGGTTCGAAGATTTCCTCAGACATCGCCGCGGCGATTAATAGAAATCCAATGTGTCGGTATAAACGCGAGTTAGTTCATAGCGACATATTTTTATTAAGTGACCATCAGACATGGCATGCAACTTCCCTTTATCACAAAGGGCACGGATGTGACGGGTTGCGGTTCTCCGATTTATATTCAAATGGTTGACGACATCAATGGGACGAATCGTGCCATTCAGGCTATACGCCAACCTCAAAATTTCCTTCTCCAATAGCTGCAATTTCTCTCCGCGTACAGGTGTATATTTGCTTAATAGCATCCTGAGAAGACTGGTAGTTAAATCCGGGTGATCTTTAATATCGTCATAAGGTATCGACACCACTTGAAATCCCAGACTTTGCAGGAAGGTCTCCCGGTTTAATTCGTTGCAATATCCTCGCCAATCCAATACTTCATATTCCGGATGCAAATGGTCAAATTGCCCTAGCATCGGCCACCATACATTTTGTGAAAACAATTTCTCGCTATGAGCGTGTCCTCTTTCCAACCTTCCCTTTTGTTCTCCTTTTCGCTTCTTTAGATGGGATGTAAACCATTCCAAATGAACCTCTTCGAAGTGCCTTCTTTTTACTATTTCCTCCACGACCCTTTCCGATGAAATAAAAAAGTCCCGCATTCCGCT
>JAJFMO010000228.1 GCA_020697475.1 Paenibacillaceae bacterium
ACACAGCCGCTGGACATTCACCACATCAACCAATACGACGATCCGGTGAAGAAAGCGTTGGATCAGCCGTTCTATGATTTCGTCAGCGGCAAGCTCGACGAGAACACCGCGATTCGCCAAGCTCAAGAGGCGGCGACCAAAGCGCTGGCCGACTTGAACTAATCATATCTTCATAATCGCCTTCCGTTGTCGGTCGTCGCCGCACGGAAGGCATTTTTTTCTTTATTGACATAACTTGAGGAGAAATCTATTATTTAATTGTATAAAAATGATTCTAAACCGTATTTATGTAACAAATATTGATTAGGGGGGACATCGTTTCGCATGAAACCGAACATTGTGCTGATACAGACCGATCAACAATCCGCGGAGACGCTCGGACTGTACGGCAATCCGCTCGTACGCACACCGCATCTGGAGCAGTTGGCTGAACGAGGGGTCGTTTTCAATACCGCCTATTGCAATTATCCGGCATGCTCACCATCTCGCAGCTCGATGATGACCGGCCGCTACGCCTCGACGATTCGGCTGCATGCCAATCACATGCTGATCGACCCGCAGGAGGAGACGTTGCCTAATGTTCTGAAACAGGCAGGTTACCAGACGGCGTTGATCGGCAAAAACCACGCGTTCATGGACGGGAAGAAATCGAATTATTATCCGGGGGGAGACGATGGCGTCAAGCCGGACGTTCTTCACGAAGTATTCGATTATGTAAGGGAAGGCGTGCACGGACACCTGGTGGACGGCTATCGGAACGACCCCGAGGTACGCGCTGCGCATCAATGGGCGGTCGACCATTGCTGGAAGAGCCCGCTCGGCCATGGAATGAATCCCGCGCCGTACGAGAAGTGCGGAACGTACTTGCTGGGACAGACGGCGATCGATTATTTGTCCCAAGTACGGCGGGAGGATCAACCGTTCTTCCTTTGGCTGTCGTTCCCCGATCCGCACACGCCGTATCAGGTTCCGGAGCCGTACGCAAGCCTATACGACCCCAAAGACGTGCCGATGCCGCCTGTTGACAATTTGGACAACAAGCCGGAACGGGTGCGAGTCGCCCATATAATGGATGCGCTCGATCGCGCGGATGAACAAACGATCCGTCAAGTAAGAGCGATCCATTACGGGATGATCAACTTTATCGACGACACGATAGGGCGGGTGACCCAGACTCTGGAGAAGCTCGGGCTCGCCGACAATACCCTGATTGTGTTTACGTCCGATCACGGGGATTCGATGGGGGCTCATGGGGTTATTCAGAAGCATAATTTCTTCTATGACTCGTTCACCCATGTTCCGTTCATCGTCGCCTGGCCGGGCGCGGCCAAGACCGGCCGCAGCGACGAGCTGGTCGAGCTCGTCGACATCATGCCGACGCTGTTGGATGCAGCAGGCTGCGAGCATCCTTTCGGCTTGCAGGGCAAGAGCTTGGCTCCTTACTTCACGGGAGGCGAGTATACACCCCGACCCTTCGCCGTCATCGAAAGCGGAGAGCATGGCGAACCGATGACGCTGTCGGAAATTACCACACGGCCGGAAGATCCGTTCGACGAAAGCTGCTTCGTCTGGTGTGCATGGCGGGAAGCTTGGCTAGGCCGCGGCCGCTGCATTCGCTCGAAGGACTGGAAGCTGTCCGTCTATACGAACGGCGAAGCGGAATTGTACGACATGAACAATGACCCGGACGAGCTTCACAACTTGATCGGCCGGCCCGAGTATGAAGAGATCGCCCAACAACTTCGGAATCAACTGCTGCTATGGACCATCGACAACCTGGACGCGATTCCGCTCAATACGACCGTAGGACTCAATTACCGCAGCAAATACGCTGCGAAATAAAATCCTTAAGGAGGAACTCAGAATGGTTGGAAGTAAATGGATGTTACGATTGATGAGCATTGTGCTGGTACTTGGAGTGATGGCCGGCTGCGGGGCTGGAGGAGACGCCGGCAATAATTCCGCAGGGGACGCGGCAGGCAACAATGCCGGCGACGCCGGTGCGGCGAAATCGGCTGCTGCGGAGTTGGACAAAATCGATAAGCCGACGACGCTCACGATTTACGCGCCTGTATCCGATGCGATATTCGCCAAATTTTTCGCCGATCCGTTGAAAGCGAAGTTTCCCAACTTGACGTTGGAGCAGTTGAAGCCGACCAAACCGAACTCGGAAGGGGCCGCCGAACTTGTAGAGCAAGGCAACACACCTGACCTCGTCTATGCGGTTCCCGGCTGGTACGGCAAGGAAAAGCTGATCGACCTCTATACCGACTTGACGCCGCTGATCAAGAAGTACAATTTCGACATGAACCGGCTCGATCCGGTCGTTCTGGAGACATTGAAGACTTACTCGCCGGGCAAAATCGATTTTATTCCGGAGAGCGTAACGACACTGATCCTTCTCTACAATAAGGATATTTTCGATAAATTCGGAGTTCCTTATCCGAAGGACGGCATGACTTGGGACGACGCGCTGGCGCTGGCCGCCAAGGTGACCCGCACCGAAGGCGACAAAACTTATTACGGCTTCAACATGGACCGCTTCTTCCCGATCAACAACAACCAGCTTTCGCTCGCTTTCGTCGACGGCAAGACGAACAAGGCGAATGTGGCGAACAATCCCGGTTGGGCAACGTATTTCAACACGATGAAACGGTTCTACGAGCTCCCGGGCAATAAGATGACAGATAAGCAGTTCGGCAATTACAATATGTTTTCCAAGGATAAGAATGTTGCGATGTTCTCCTCCCGATTGGAGCAATTAAGCAATATGGTGATCGCAGAGGAAGCCGGTTTGAACTGGGACCTCGTCACGACACCGACGTTCAAGGAAGCGCCGAACGCAAGCAGCCAGGTCAACGATCCTTATTTGGCGATCACCCCGGCCTCGCAGCACAAAGACGAAGCGTTCAAGGTTATCGCCTATCTGTTGTCCGACGAAGTGCAGCTGGCGCACAATCTGGACGGCCGCTTGACCGTGCTGAAGGATAAGACGATTCGCGACCAATTCGGCAAAAACATTAAGGAACTGGCGAAGAAAAATATCGCTGCGGCAACGAAGCTGCAGGCTGCCAAACCGCGCACGTTCACGATCTACGATGACTACGTGGTAACGAGTCTCGCCAAGTCGTTCTCCGATGTGATCACCGGCAAGACGGACGTCAACACGGCGCTCAGGCAAGGTGAAGATGCGGCGAACCAATTGATCGAAGAGAATAAGAGATAGGAGCCCGTATTCGTGGGAAAATGGTATCGAAGCACGACATTGTTGGCAATCTTGCTGCTTGCAGCCGTGACGGTGTTCGGCTGCGAGTGGCAGACTGGTGGGGCGAATGGTTCGGATGGCAATGTGAATCCGGAGGCGGTTGACGTCTTTGTCAATCAGCCGCCCCCCGGCGCGTCTTACCGCAATCCGCGGTTGAGAAACATCGCAGACCCGAGCGTTCTGCGGGCGTCGGACGGCAAGTATTACGCCTACCCGACCGGTGGCAACAAGTTCAAGGTGTACTCGTCGAGCGATCTGGTCACCTGGAAGGACGAAGGCGTAGCCCTGCAAGGCAGCGAAGTGCCGTGGGCGGACAACAAGTTTTGGGCGCCGGACGTCAAGCTCTATAAGGGCAAATACTATATGTTCTTCTCTGCAGCCAACGCGAACGATTACCCGCGTCTCGGAGTGGCGGTGAGCGACAAGCCGACAGGTCCTTTCCATACGCCGATGAAGCAACCGATGTTTGACTTCGGCTCCGGGACGATCGACACGTTCGCCCTGCTTGACGATAACGGCAAAAACTACTTGTATTTTTCCCAAAATTTAACCCCTGTCGACGGCCATAAAGAGAGCTCCATCCATGTGGTGGAATTGAGCGACGATTTGATGAGTGTGAACGGTGACCCCGTCAAACTTACCCATCCCGATCAGTCGTGGGAGATGAGCGGCAACATGCGCTGGAACGAGGGCGCCTGGGTGATCAAGCATGACGGCACTTATTATTTGATGTATTCGTCCAACTGCTATTGCGGCAAGAAGTATGCGGTCGGCTACGCCACATCCAAGAGCCCGACCGGCCCGTTCGTGAAATACAAGGGCAATCCGGTGCTTAGCGCCGAATACGCCCAGGTGTCCGGAACGGGGCATCATGCTGTAGTCGCCTCGCCGGACGGCAAAGAGCTCTACATCGTCTATCATTCGCACATCGATGTGAAGAAAGGCGGCGGCGCTCGGGAGTTGAACATTGACCGGATGGGGTTCCGACCGGACGGCACAATTTATATAGACGGCCCGACGACGACCGATCAACCGAAGCCCTCGGGCACATCAGGCGTGATTAGTGTCGCTTCCGAGGCGAGCGTGACGGCGAGCCCGGCGCAAAGCGGCGAGATCGGAGCCTTGACCGACGGCGAGATCGGCATTTACAAGCGTACCGCGGTCCGCGAGTATACCTTTGCCGACAAAGTCGGGACGGCAGAAGCGACAACGCCATGGGTGAAGCTGGAGTGGGCCGAGCCGCGGGAATTGAACAGCGTTTGGATTTACGACAGCGGCGACCCGGCGCATGCGCTCACAACCGGCAAGCTGGAGTTTGACGACGGAACGACCGCTAACGGCTTGCAGTTTCCCGCAACGCCCGGCGCGGCGGCAGTTGTCAATATGAACGGGAAAAAGGTAAAATGGATAAAGTTTATTCCTACTGAAGCGTCTTCCGGAGGCGGGCAGGCGGCCTTGTCGGAAATCGTCGTTTTGGGCAAATAATTACACACAACGAATGGGAGAGAATGTGGCAATGAGCACGAGTCAAGCAAGAAGCGAGCATCCGCAACCGCAATTTGTACGCGAAACATGGCTGAATTTGAACGGGGAATGGGAATTCGATTATGACGATCAAGCGAGCGGCGAGCGTGAGCGTTGGTACGACGGAAAGTCGCTGCCCAAGCGGATCAACGTTCCGTATTGCTTCCAGAGCAAATTGAGCGGCATCGGCGAAACCGATTTTCATGACATTGTCTGGTACCGTCGCAGCTTTTCGCTTCCGAAGGATTTCGCCGGCAAGAATGTGCTGCTGCACTTCGGTGCCGTCGATTACCATGCCAAAGTATGGGTCAACGGGAAGTTTGTGAAGGAACATATCGGCGGGCACACTCCGTTCTCGATCGACATTACATTGGAACTGACTTCCGGTGAGAATGTAATCGTCGTTCGCGCGCACGATTCGTCCAAGGATATTACGGTTCCTCGCGGCAAGCAGTTCTGGGAAGAAAAGTCCAAAGGCATCTTCTATACCCGCACCACGGGGATTTGGCAGACCGTCTGGCTGGAAGCCGTTCATCCCGTGCACTTGCGTCGGGCGATGCTGACTCCGGACATCGAGAACAACGAAGTCGGTGTCCGCAGCTTTGTCGAAGGCTGGCAAGCAGGAGCCAAACTGCAATTGAAGCTGGCCGTGTCGTTCAAGGGCAAGCCGATCTGCGAAGAGACGTTCGCGGTGAACAACCCGGTCGAGTCGCGGCGGATCAGCCTGAACGACTTCAGCAGCCCGCGGACGCCACGTTTGTGGTCGCCGGAAGCGCCGAACCTGTATGACATAACGCTTAGCCTGCTTCAAGACGGCGTGGAAGTCGATTCCGTGGCCAGTTATTTCGGGATGCGCAAAATTTCCGTCGAGCAAGGCAAAGTGTGCTTGAACAACCGGCCTTATTTTATGAAACTGGTGCTCGATCAAGGGTACTTCCCCGACGGAATCTTGACCGCGCCGACCGACGAGGATTTGCGCCGCGACGTCGAGCTGACGAAGGCGATGGGCTTCAACGGCGCCCGCAAGCATCAGAAGGTCGAAGACCCGCGCTACATGTACTGGTGCGACAAGCTGGGCCTGCTCGTCTGGGGCGAAATGGCGAACGCCTACGCGTACTCGGAGGACTATGTCCGTCGTATTACCGGCGAGTGGCAAGAAGCGATCGAGCGCGATTACAACCATCCTTGCATCGTCGCTTGGGTGCCGTTGAATGAGAGCTGGGGCGTACCGGAAGTTTTGAACGACAGCCGTCAGCAACAGCACTCGCTCGCCTTGTACCATATGATCAAGTCGCTCGACGCCACCCGGCCGGTCATCTCCAATGACGGTTGGGAGCATACGAAGTCGGACATTTGCACAATTCACGACTACGAATTCCGCCGCGAAGTGCTGGAGAAGCGATACGCGGACGCCGAGATTGCAGTGAAGTCTCAGCCAGGCCGTAAGTTCATCTATGCCAACGGCTTTGAATACAACGGCGAGCCGATCAACGTCTCCGAATTCGGCGGCATCTCGTTCCGC
>JAJFMO010000229.1 GCA_020697475.1 Paenibacillaceae bacterium
CGGTAAATATTCAATCCGCATCGGATCGTGCAGGCGAACATTCCCTTCGTCCGGTTGTTCCGCTCCGGCCAATACTTGCAGCAACGTCGTTTTACCGGAGCCGTTCACCCCGATCAGACCCAACCGATCCCCGGTTTCAATATGCAAATTCACTTGATGAAACAGCGGCTTGATCCCGTAGCTTTTACCGATCGATTCCGCCGTCAAGATCGTTGTCATACGCATTCCTTCCTTGATCAAAAGATATTTCCGACTCAGCATATCACGAAATCGGCGGTGGACGAAAGCGGCGTCGCCTGTCGTCCTTGACGCCGCCCAAATTTTGCGCCAATAGCCTGCAGCAATATGATATAATAGCCATTGGTGCGACGAGCGGTTATCGCCCAGGCGGGCATTATTTCCCGGGCAAGCGCAGGAATCGATCGCGAGTTGCATGGATTGACAAGAATTTGTCTTTTTTGGCAGGACGGGAGATTGGAAAGATGTCGGAATGGAACGGATTTGACCGGTCGAGATGGGAAATGCTGTATCCGCAATGGCTTGAACAGTATGAGCAATACCAAAGCCGTCATCTGGCGCTTGATATGACACGCGGCAAGCCGTGCCCAGAGCAGTTGGATCTCGCTGAAGGAATGCTAAATATTGTTGGGGCCGGCGATTCGATGATCGCGGAGAATGGGACGGATATTCGCAACTACGGCGGGCTCGATGGATTGCCTGAGGCAAAGCGGCTTTTTGCTGAAATGCTCGGGGTGAGGCCTCAGCAGGTCGCCGTTGGCGGCAATTCGAGCTTGGCGATGATGCACGATACGGTTTTCCGCGCGATGCAATTCGGATTGTGCGACAGCCCCGTCCCCTGGGGGAAGCTGCCGAAGGTGAAGTTTCTTTGCCCGAGCCCCGGTTACGATCGGCATTTTGCCATCTGTGAGTTGTTCGGCATTGAGATGATTGTCGTCGACATGCTGGCGGATGGGCCGGACATGGATCAAGTGGAGCGATTGGTTGGCGAAGATGAAGCGATCAAGGCGATTTGGTGCGTACCCAGGTACGGCAACCCGACGGGAATCACGTATTCCGACGGTGTCGTCAACCGGTTGGCGGCGATGAAGACAAAGGCGGGAGATTTTAAGGTTATTTGGGACGATGCCTATATCGTGCATCATCTGACAGACAAGCCTGAGCCGTTGAAAAATATGATGGAGGCTTGCGAAAGTGCCGGCCATCCCGATCGGGTGCTGATGTTTTGCTCCACTTCGAAGATCAGTTTTTCAGGGTCTGGCGTTGCTGCGATGGCGGCCAGCGAGAACAATTTGCGGCAGTTAGCCGAATCTTTGGGCGTTCAGACGATCGGGCCGGACAAGATCAATCAGCTGCGCCACGTTCGGTTTTTTGGTGATTTGGCCGGTATTCACGCGCATATGCAGCGGCACGCCGCGATCATCAAGCCGAAGTTCGACGCGGTGTTGAACAAGCTTGAGAGCGATCTTGGCGGCAGCGGTATGGCGGAATGGACAACGCCGATAGGCGGATACTTCATCAGCCTGAACACGTTGGACGGATGTGCCCGGGAAGTGGTGCAACGTGCGGCGGAAGTCGGGGTGACGTTGACCAAGGCAGGCGCGACATTTCCTTACGGCCGCGATCCCCGGGATCGCAACATTCGCATCGCGCCGACGTTCCCATCATTGGCCGATGTGCATGCCGCGATGGACGTTTTGTGCTTGTGCATCAAGTTGGTTAGCGTTGAGATGAGTCGTTAATCCCATTAAAGAAACGGTGATAAACATGGCTTCGACCGAAATTCGCTTTAAGTCGCTGACACCCATCCTGCGCATGATCGACGAACAGCAGACGAAGCTTTTTTACGAGCAATTCCTGGGCTTTCACATCGATTGGGAGCACCGATTCGAAGAAGGGTTTCCGTTGTACATGCAAATTTCTCGCGGCGGGATTCTCCTTCATCTTTCCGAGCATTACGGCGATTGCAATCCCGGCGGTGCGGTCCGTATCGAGGTCGAGAACATCGAGGATTTTCACGCTGAACTTGCCGCCCAAAAATTCAAGTACGCGCGACCGGGATTGGAGACGACGGAGTGGAACACGCGGGAAGTCACGGTCCGGGACCCATCGGGGAACAAACTTTTGTTTTACGAGAATCTCCCCAAGTAGAACGGCGATAAGGCCGTTATCGGCCTTAAACCGGGGGGAGCGGCTCGACTTCGCGGCGATAAGGCCGTTATTGGCCTTAAACTGAGGCGAGCGGCTCGACTTAACGGCAATAAGGCCGTTATCGGCCTTAAACCGAGGCGAGCGGCCGGACTTAGCGGCAATAAGACCGTTATCGGCCTTAAACTGAGGCATGCGGACCGCTTTACCGGCAATAAGGCCGTTATCGGCCTTAAACCGAGTGGAGCGGCCGGACTTAGCGGCAATAAGGCCGTTATCGGCCTTAAACTGAGGCGTGCGGACCGCTTTACCGGCAATAAGGCCGTTATCGGCCCTAAACCGAGGCGAGCGGCCGGACTTAGCGGCAATAAGGCTGTTATCGGCCTTAAACCGAGTGGAGCGGCCCGACTTAACGGCGATAAGGCCGTTATCGGCCTTAAACCGAGGTGAGCGGCCCGCCTTAGCGGCAATAAGGCCGTAATCGGCCTTAAACCGAGGCGAGCGGCCCGACTTAGCGGCAATAAGGCCGTTATCGGCCTTAAACTGGGGCGAGCGGCCAAACTTAGCGGCAATAAGGCCGTTATCGGCCTTAAACCGAGACGAGCCGCCCGCCTTACCAGCGCATTTATATCGCCCAACTGCCCTCATAAATGCAACACCTTCCACCTTGGCTGTAATGGCACATTTTTACATAGAAAAGGAGCAATAGAACATGTCCAACACACAAAACCAACCGAATATCCTGTTCATCATGAGCGACGACCACGCCGCGCATGCGATGAGCTGCTACGGCAGCCGAATCAACGAGACGCCGAATATCGACCGCATCGCCAACGAGGGCATGAGATTCGACAACTGCTTCTGCACAAATTCGATTTGCGCGCCGAGCCGGGCGGTCATCCTGACCGGACTGTATAATCACATCGCAGGCGTTCGTACGTTGGTGGAAAATTTCGATTCCCGTCAGCAAACTTTCCCCAAGCTGTTGCAAAAAGTAGGCTACCAAACAGCAATCGTCGGCAAATGGCACCTCGGGCATGGCGGCGACAGCGACCCCAGCGGTTTTGACTATTGGTGCGTCCTGAAAGGCCAAGGTCTCTACCACGATCCGTTAATGTTTGAAAATGGCGAAGCTAAAACGTTCCCGGGATACGCCACCGACGTGACTGCCGATCTTTCGCTTGACTGGCTGAAACGACGTGACAAGAGCCGTCCGTTCATGCTGATGTGCCATCACAAGGCGCCGCACCGCCCATGGACGCCGGACGAGAAGCACGCTCATATGTATGACGACGTGACGATTCCCGAGCCGGAGACGTTTTATGATGACTATGCCGGTAAATCCGAAGCCGTCCTGGAAGCGAAAATGCGCATGGAGCACCTCAAGCCGGTTGTCGATTTGAAATCCGAAGTGCCGGAAGGCTTGTCGGCCAAGGAAGAGAAGCAATGGCGCTACCAGCGGTACATTAAAGATTACCTGCGTTGCATCGCAGCGGTGGACGACAACGTCGGACGTATGCTCGATTATTTGGAAGAGGACGGCATTGCCGACAACACGATCGTTGTGTACACGTCGGATCAAGGCTTCTTCTTGGGCGATCACGGTTGGTTCGACAAGCGGTTCATGTACGAGGAGTCGCTGCGCATGCCGTTCATCGTCCGTTATCCGAAAGCGATCAAACCGGGATCGGTTAACAAGGATATGGTGCTGAACCTCGACTTCGCCGAGACGTTCCTCGATTATGCAGGCGCGGGCATTCCGGACAACATGCAAGGCCAAAGCTTGCGTCCGCTGCTCGAAGGGAACACACCGGCCGACTGGCGCCAATCGATGTACTATCGCTATTGGATGCATTGCGACGACGCGCACAACGTATATTCCCACTACGGGATTCGCACGCATGATTACAAGCTTATTTTCTACTATGGGGAAGCGTTTGGCCTGAAAGGCTCGAGAGATTTGCCGAAAAATCCGGAGTGGGAAATGTTCGATCTGCGCAAAGACCCGTACGAAATAAACAATGTTATTAACGATCCCGCTTATGCCGACACCAAGGCGAAGCTGAAAACCGAGCTCGCGGCGCTGCAGGAACAGTTTAAGGACGAGCCGGTAAACAAGTAAGACAATTTTTGTAAAAATGAATGGAGAGGAGCATCCGAATGAGCGAGACTCGCAAACCGAACATTATTCTCATCAATTGCGACGATTTGGGCTATGGGGATTTAAGCTGCTACGGTTCGACCGTACATCGCACGCCGTCGCTTGATCGGATGGCGGCTGAAGGCATTCGCTTCACCAGCTTTTATATGGCATCTCCTGTCTGTTCGCCTTCACGCGGCGCGATGATGACCGGCTGCTATCCGAAGCGGATCGGCTTTGGCGCGTTCGAAGGCCGCAGCGTACTGTTTCCGGGCCAAGGTGTCGGCCTGAACCCGCAGGAGACGACGATCGCCCGCGCTTTGAAAGAAGCGGGTTACACAACGATGCTGATCGGCAAATGGCATTGCGGCGACCAGTTGGAGTTTTTGCCGACGCGGCATGGCTTTGATCATTATTACGGTATCCCGTTCAGCAACGATATGGGCAGGCAAGCGGGGAAAGGCGAAAGCCGCCCGCCGCTGCCGCTCTTGATGGACGAGGAAGTGCTGCAGCAACAGCCAGATCAGACATCGCTTACCGAGCGCTACGCCGAGCAGGCGGTACGCTTCATTCGCGACAACAAGGAACGGCCGTTCTTCCTGTATCTGGCACATATGCATGTCCACTTGCCGCTTTATGTATCCGACCGCTTCCTCAAACGTTCGCAGAACGGCCCGTACGGCGCTGCCGTCGAATGCATCGACTGGGTCGCCGAAGTGCTGCTGGATGAGTTGGCACGGCAAGGCTTGACACAGGACACGTTAATTATATTCACGTCGGACAACGGCTCGCGCAACGACAACGTCGGAAGCAACGGCCCGCTGCGCGGCAAGAAAGGAACGACGTGGGAGGGAGGCATGCGCGTCCCGTTCATCGCCTATTGGCCGGGCAAGATTGCCGCAGGACAAGTGTGCGACGAAGTCGTCGCTTCGATCGACTTCTTCCCGACGTTGACGGCGCTGGCCGGCTGCACTCCGAAGTCCGCGGGATCGATCGACGGTCGCGATATTCGGCCGCTTCTATTCAGCGAAGCAGGCGCCAAGTCCCCGCGTGAGGCTTATTTCTACTACTGGATGAACAATCTGGAGGCGGTGCGTTCCGGCCGCTGGAAGCTGCATGTGCGCAAACGCGATCAGTTGATCAACGAGTTGTACGATCTCGACAGCGACATTGGCGAGACGGTGAACGTATATGACCAACACCCCGATGTTGTCGCGCGGTTAAATCAATATTTGGAGCAATGCCGTCACGAACTCGGCGACGATGCCACTGGGGTGCCCGGGGCGAATTGCCGGCCGATCGGCAAGGTGGATAACCCTCACCCCCTGACTCAATTTGACGAGAATCACCCGTATTACATGGCGGTTTATGACCTCGGCGATGCAGGTTAACGGGTATCGTCGAATCCGCCGGCCATTTTGGGACGAATAATCGTCAGCGTTATTTCCTTCGGATGTGCTATTTTTAAGGGTGGGATCAAGCTATTATTATCCTCTCATTACGAAGGGAGAAACTACAGGGATGGACAAAGAAATCAAGATTGGCATGGTTGGCCTGGATACGTCGCACGTAGTCGCTTTCACGAAGTTGCTGAACGATCCTTCTAACGAATTTCATGTTCCCGGGGGCAAGGTCGTTGCAGCGTTCCCCGGGGGATCGCCCGACTTCGACTTAAGCGCGAATCGCGTTGAAGGATTCACGACACAGTTGCGCGACGAGTTCGGCGTCCGCATCGCCGACTCGATCGAGGCGGTGGCTGAGGAGTGCGACGCGATTCTGTTGGAGTCGGTCGACGGCCGAGTACATTTGCCGCAGTTTCAGATTTTGGCGCCGTACGGCAAACCGGTGTTTATCGACAAACCGATGACGGTCAGTTTAAGAGACGCCCAGGCTATCGCCGATCTCGCCAAGCAGCACCGCGTACCGCTGATGAGCGCTTCATCGCTGCGCTTCTCCGAGCCGCTGCAAGTTGCACTGGCGGACGAATCGAAAGGAAGCAT
>JAJFMO010000230.1 GCA_020697475.1 Paenibacillaceae bacterium
AGTTCGGTTGGGAGACGAGATCCCATCGCATCCCATCGACTGAAGGATCGGCCACATTGCCCAGCACCGAATTCAACCACTGCGGCAGCATGGCAACCATTTTATTTTTGTAAAAACCTCCGCCGCCGTACTTGAATTTATTTTTCGGACCAAGGTAACCGGGGATCTGGTACATTTCCTGAATCGTCTTGTATACCCGTTGCCAACGGTCGTTATTGATCGAAGCCTTATTGGTCTTCGCATCGATATAAGGCAGAGACAGGCCCATTCCCATAGTGTGAATATTTCCCGGGTCCACTCCGATGTATTGGATCCCGTCCGCCTCCCTGTTCACCTTGCGAGCCAAGGCGATCACCTGGTCCCAATCCATTCCGTCCACCGGATACGAAACACCGAACTTTTCAAAAATATCTTTATTATAAACCATCACGCCGACATTTTGAGAAAAAGGGATGGCCAACAATTGCCCGTTATCCCCGTGGCTCTTGATTGTCTCGATCATCTTCGGTTCAAATCGCTGCAAATCCATTTTATTTTTTTTGACCAGATCGTCTAAATTAGCGGCGACGCCCAGCCTTGTAAAAACATTAATGTTCTTATCGCTCGTATAGATCAGATCGGGGAATGTACCGGAGGCGAGCAAGTCTTCCGGCGTCGAACCTTCGCCGCTGTGAACGAGACGAAGCGTGATATTGGCATACTTCTTCGTGACCGGTCCGGCCAAATATTGCTGAAACTCCTCGTCTGAAATATTCGCCCCTTGTTGAAACACCGATAAAGTGACAGGTTCGCTGTCGGATTTGGATTCCTTGGATTCGCCCCCGCCATTGCCCGACATACATCCTGAAAGCGCAACTGCCATCGACAAGAGTATAATCGTTGATGTTTTTTTCAGTCGTATCACTCTTGCACTCCTCTTTCTGTCTGTTTATTTTTTCAACTCCGCCTGAATCGCTTGATCGGCAGCCTCTTGGGCTTGCCGCAGAGCAGTATTGACATCCACATGGTCGAAAATGATTTTGTCTTTGGCCGCCGACAATTGTTTGTTCACAAGAGAATCAAACTCGGTAGGCGCCACATTCTCCGCCGGCTTCAGCTTCAACGCGTTCTCGAGATTTTTTCCTTTCAATGCCGGCACTTCCGCGCCGAACTGTTGCCGAATTTTCGAATCGGTCAAGCCGGACAATCTGGCGTTGTGGCTGATCAGCGTCTGCGACTCCACGGAAGACGTCAAATACGCGATCACCTGGAACGCCTGGTCTTTATGCTTGCTCGTATTGGACATCATCAACATATGGGCATCCGCTTTGAAGCCGACACCCGGCTTATCGTCAAAGCTCGGCATCGTGACCATATCCCAGTTCATCGGCTGTCCCTTGTCCGCCAGATTGACAAAATTGGTGATCATGGAGTTGAACCAAATCGGATACATGGCGATATTTTTTTCGGTAAAAAATAAATCCTTAGCGCCGCCAAATCTCTTTTTATCGGTTTCCAGGTTGCCGGGAATTTCATAAACGCTTTGCATCAGGGTCATGACTTTCTTCCAGCCATCGGTATCGACGGTCGCTTTCTTGGTCTTGGGATTGTATAGCGTAAGAGAATAAGAATCGCCGATCTGTGCGTGGTTCTGGGCATCCAGGCCGCGATATTGCGTCCCGGCATCATTGCGGGTCACTTTGCGCGCCAATTCAACGACCTGATTCCACGTCATCCCGTCCTTTGGATAGGCTACGCCGAATTTGTCAAAAATGTCTTTGTTGTAAAATAAGGCGCCAAAATTCAAATATAAAGGAAGGGCCAACAAACTCCCGTTTTGGCCGTATTGTTGAACTTCTTCAATCACTCTCGGTTCAAAAGCGCCAAGGTTGACGTTCTGCTTCTTGGCATAGGGGGCTAAATCCTCCAGCATTTTCAGTTCAATCATTTCCGGCATGGGGGCGAAGCTGGAGAAGAAAATGTCGGGTACCGTACCGGCGGCGATCAAGTCCTCAAAATTGTTCTGGTTCGTGCCCGGCTTATCCACCTTGGTCAATGTCACGTTCGGAAACTTCTTCTTAACCGGTTCCGCAATAAACTTCTGATAATCATTGTCACTTAAGTTCACGCCCAAATAGAAAGACAGATTGACCGGATCCGCCGGCGCAACTTTAGATGCCTCGTTGCCATCCGTCGAAGGCGATGCATTGTTGCCGCAACCTGCCAGAACAAACGCCAAAACCATCACGAGCGACAAACTCAAATGAAGCCCTCTCATTCTCCCAAACCATGTCATGCTTTTCATCCCCCTTTTAAAATTAAAAAAGTTTCAAACACGATTTGTAACCGTTTTCCAGGGCATTAGGCCATTGCTTGATTTACTTCTGCGCCAACGGTCCTTCATGCCTATTCGGTTGTTATCGTTAACACAAAAATATCACGTTATGAATTCTTCGTCAATACACCTTCCTAATTATTGACTGGTTAGTTTGTCCTCTATGTGCTTGCCTAACTTCTCAATGAGCCCGGCATACCGGGGCTCGTCGATCAAGTTGAAAAATTCCTTCGGATCTTGCTGCAAATGATAAAGCTCGCCTGGTTGCCCGTCGTACACATTCAATTTCCACTCGTCGGTTCGAATCATCGTGTGGGTGCCGTACTGGCAAATGACGGCGGTGCGCCAATCCTCCGGCGTTTCTTCGCTCTCAAGCAAGGGCCGCAAGCTGCGGCCGTGAATATCGCCCGGAATCTCGGCGCCCGTAAAATCGCAGATCGTAGGAAACAGATCGACGAGTTCAACCAATTGCTTTCTGGATCCTGGCTGCAGCTTCGGATGATAGATCATGAACGGCACATGTACAGAACCTTCGCGAAGCACAAATTTCATAAACAGGTCATGCTCGCCCAATTGCTCGCCGTGGTCCGAAGTAAAGATAATGATCGTTTCATCGGCTATACCCAAACGATCGACCGCATCCAGAACCATTCCAACATATTCGTCCGCCAGTTCCAGCAATCCATAATAACCCGCGATCATTTGGCGTCTTTCTACTGAAGTCAGATGGCTCCATTCTTGGCGCTTCTTCAGGACATAGTCGTGCGGCGCCGGAGCTGTCTCCGGCATTTGCTCGGGAAGCGGCAATAAGGTCTGATCTATTCTCGCGTAATATTCGGTAGGCGGATAATAAGGCGGATGCGGCTCGAAGAAAGTCGTCCAGCTTAAGAATGGCTCTCCCTTCTCTACCGCCTCTGTAAGTTGACGAATGGATTGTTGCGCCACCTGATAGCCCCAATACTCGTCTTTCTTCCTTGGGCTCGGTCCGGCCGTTCGTCGTTGGGTCATGCTGAGACTTTCCCATTCACGGACTTTCACCGCTTGCTCGGACAGGAGACTAAGATCGATCTTGGGGGCGGCCAGCGGCTCATAGCCCGGATCGAAGTCTCCCTTCCAGTGCATATTTCCGGCTTGAAATCTGCGGTAGTTTAAAGGCTGCAGCGCATGCGCCACCGTAAACAGGTCACCGCTTGGGTTATCGTGGTTTGCCAGCACTCCATGCCCGCTCGGATATTTGCCGGTAGCCAGACTATGTCTGGACGGCGCGCAGGCTGGGGATTGGGTGAAAGCATTTTCGAATCGTACACTTTTAGCTGCCAAACGGTTGAGATTCGGTGTATGAACATAAGGATTCCCATTGCATTCCAGGGCGTCATAACGAACTTGGTCGCACATCAAGACGAGCACATTCACGGGATTCACCTTTCTTATCGTTGAAATTTTCACTTCGCAGCTTGAACGGCCGCCTTCGCCTTCTCTTCAGTCGTTCTCAACAACGTATTGACATCCACGCCTGTAGTCGCCAAATCTTTAGCCGAATCGTCGATGACATCTCTGATAATCTTGTCGTAATCTGTAACGGGAGTGTGCGATTTTCTCGGCTTCGTCTTAAAGATCCCGGCAATGTTTTTCCCTTTCAATTCCGGGATGAGGTCTCCGTAGTTTTTTTGCGTATCCGCATTGTTCAGCACACTGATTCTGCCTTCTTTGCTGATATCCAGTTGGTTCTCATCGCTGGAAATAACGGACATGACTTGAAATGCTTGATCTTGGTGCTTGCTCGTATTGGACATCATCAGCAGGTGAACATCCGCTTCGCGTCCCATGCCTACCGCATCCTCAAAGTTCGGCAACGATACGATATCCCAGTTCACACCCTGATCTTTGCCTTGCACATTGTTGAGCAGTCCGTTTAACCACACCGGGGTCATCGCCAATATTTTATCTTTAATGATCCCGTTAATCCCATATTTGTACTTGTCCTTCGGGCCGATATACCCGGGAATATCGTAAGCTTCCTTGATCGTCTTGTATACCCGTTGCCACTGATCGCTGTTGATCGACACGGTGTTCGTTTTCGGGTCCACATACGGTAACCCCAAGCCCAATCCCATAAGGGATATGGTAGCCGGATCAAAGCCGATATATTGCACGCCGCCATCCGTTCTCGTCATTTTCCGGGCGAGGGCGATAACTTGACTCCAACTCATACCGTCCGTGGGAGCCTTCTCGCCAAATTTGTCAAACAAGTCTTTGTTATAAATCATGACTCCCGTGTTTTGCGCGAATGGAATTCCGTAGAGTTGCGTGTTATCACCGTTCAACTTAATCGTATCGATTACGGCGGGATCAAATCGGCTTAAATCCATCTTATACTTTTTCACGAACGGGTTAAGATCTGTGGCGACTCCGAGGATTTTGTATTTGCTTATGTTCTTATCACTTGTAAAAATCAAGTCCGGGAACTCCCCGGCAACGAGCAAATCTTCGGGCATGGATCCGGTTCCTTCTCTCACAATCTGCAATGTGATGTTCGAATATTTTTTCTTCACCGGATCTGCGATAAACTTGCCGAAGTCCTCGTCGTTGATCGTTGCGCCGCCTTGGAATACTTTTAACGTTACCGGCTCATTGCTAACGGTTTCCTCCGCTTTTCCTTGGTTCTCTCCACCTGAACTTCCGGAACTTCCGCATCCTGACAAAGCAACCGCAAGAACCAACATCGAACAAGCTAAGACCCACCTTTTTTTCATGACCGTTCCCTTCCCCTCGCATATTGGTATGTTAAACTGCTACCTGTCTTCATTTTAGCGCAATGGCAGACGTTAATCTTACTTGTTATTAGACAGAAGGTATTGATTATTTAACTGTGAGTAAACCAATTGTTAAAATTTAACCCCATTAAACACAATGGCTTTCCCGGTAGTCATTTCTTCTACGCAATTGAACATATTATCCGTCCCCAACCCGCTTTCTTTACGCGGCATATACGGGACATTGCCCGGACGGAAGCAAGAAGAACCATTAATGACGACTCCACCGACCTCTAATTCGTCCGCAATATGAATAGCTTTTTGTATATCGCGGGTATATACGGCGCCTTGAAGCCCATAACTGGAACGATTCGCAATGCTTATGGCCTGCTCCACCGTTTCAAACGTAATGATCGGCACTACCGGTCCAAAACATTCATTCTTCATGACTTCCATATCTTCCGTAGTATCCATCAATATGGTCGGTTCTATGAACGTCTTGTTAATCAGATTGCCACCGCTCTTCAGTATGGCGCCTCTATGGACAGCATCGTCGATTTGACTTTTCACTTTCCTTGCCGCCTTCTCGTGGATTAACGGACCGACATCCACTTTGGGATCGGATGGATCCCCTATGACCAAGCGGGATACGACTTTCACTGCAAGGTCTGCAAACCTATCGGCAACAGCAGCCTCGACGATAAATCGTTTGTCCGCCACGCAAGCTTGGCCGTTGCCTACCGTCATTCGGCCTTTAACCAAATTGTTCGCCACCATCTCCAAATCGGCATCTGCAAAAACGATCACGGGATCGTTCCCGCCCAATTCCAAAGATAATCGCTTAAGGTAAGGGGCGGATTTCGCCATAATCCACTTGCCTGTTTCCGAACTGCCGGTGAATGAAATCATCGGTACTTCAGGATGGGTCACTAGAGCTTCCCCGGCTTCCTCCCCATAGCCTGTAATTAAATGAAAAGCGTTGGCGGGCACACCTGCCTGCAGCAGCAATTCACCGATCTTCAAACAAGTCAACGGGCAATCTTCCGGCAGCTTAATGACGATAGAATTGCCGCCCGCCAATGCTCCGGATAGCTTGTATGCCAACATCTCCGCCGGGAAATTAAACGGAATAATGCCTCCGATGACTCCGAGCGGCTGGCGATACGTCATGGCCATTTGTTTCTCGCAACCGAACATGCTGTCCATCGGATAGGATTGTCCTTGCGGATCTTTCACC
>JAJFMO010000231.1 GCA_020697475.1 Paenibacillaceae bacterium
CCGCCCATCTCCACTTCCCGGTTGCCGAAACTGTACTTCACGGCGATCCCTCCCTGTTTTTTCAATAGTATATATATGTCTATAATACCTCTAAAAAATCTTTTTGGACAACCCCCCAAAGCCTAAAACTCTCCCCGAATCATTTACCATGGCGGCCAACAAAAAATAATCAAATAATGAGGAGACGAGACGACGATGAAGGGACACTGGACAAAACAATTAGTGATTGCAGGCTTAACGGCAACAATGATCCTGGGAAGTTCAACGGCAGCGTTCGCGGATAACGGGAAAGGGAAAGGGCACGACAAGCACGACGACGTCCGAATTTTTGCGCAAGGCAAAAATGATTTGAAGTTTAACCCTAAGGCCAACGCCAACATGAAAGCGAATATCGACATACATTTATCTTTCAAAGACATAACCGGCGGTGACGTGGAATGGGCGATGAGATATATCGCTTCGCTCGCCTCCAAGCAAGTGTTCGAAGGCTATGACGACGGCACGTTCCAGCCGAGGAAGCCGGTCACCCGTGTCGAAGCGATTACGGCGGCGGTCAGATTGATGGGACTGCGCGACCAAGCTGAATCAAGCGCAGAGATGGGCACCCAACTGAACTTCAACGACGCGAACAAAATTAAGAACCAATATCCTTGGGCGGTTGGATACATCGCTGTAGCAGCGGAGAACGATCTGTTCGCCGAGAACGAGGACGCGGTACAACCAGAGAAGCCGGCCGACCGCTTGTGGGCAACGACGCTGCTGATCAAAGCGTTGAAGCTGGAAGACCAAGCGCACGCTAAGGCGAACGCTCAGCTGACTTATAAGGATGCCGATAAAATCCCGGCAGGCTCGGTAGGCTTTGTCGCTCTGGCGATCGAGCGCGGCTTGATCAACGGCTATCCGGACAAGACGTTCCGCCCGAATCAACCGGTAACTCGCGCCGAATTGGCGGCATTGCTTGATCGTACCGGCAACCAGATCGGCGACGAGAACAATCAAGCGGCTACCGTGAGTGCAGCAGTATACAACAACGTACTGACGATTACCCAAGACGGCCAGACGAAGACGGTCACTCTCGACCCGAGCGCCTTCATCTTCCGCAATGGGGTAAGGGTAGGTGCATCCGAATTGCAGATCGGCGACCAAATCCGCATTCATATGTACAACAACGTCGTGTATTATGTGGAAGTAACGGGTCTGGCTAACCAGTCGACCAACCAGTTCACGGTGAACGGCACGTTCAACTCCTTCACATTGAACGCCCAAGGCAAAATTGCCACGATCTCGATCACTCAAACAGTGAACGGTGGCTCGCAAACCGCAGTCTATAACGTTGATTCCGAGCACTTAACGATTTACGGCAACTCGGCCGGCCTGGTACTTGGCCACGCGATTGTGCTGAAAGGCGCGAACCAACTGGTTAACGAGATCGATATCCCTTAATCGAATAGATAGAGACAGGCGCTCATAGGCGCTCAGAAAGAAGAGGAGCATATAGAGAAAAAAGGTTAGAGTGAATCGTGGAGAGAAACGCGAAGAGTAAACTTTTCGGGCCCACAATCCCCCGTCGCCATGTTGCGACAGGGGATTTTTTTGCGTCTTATAATAGGCGGAATTTGCGCATGCTTGACGGTGGAGGACGATCGGGTTAATGGGCGCATTTCCTCGCATTTTCGCCACTTCTTGGAATTGTAACGGTTGTAGATAAGGCTAATCGGTTGGATATCAACCTTTCCAAATTCTAACGGTTGTAATCAGGTGCTATTTTGCCGTTTTCAACGATTTTGGGCCCAGAACGGGAGAATAGGCGCATCGGACAACCGTTAGAGTTGGAAGGGGGGTCATTGAAGGCAATTAGGCCTTATTTTCAACCGTTAGAGTTGCCGTTCCGTATCCCTGCACACACGCGCCACGGATGGCCCCAAGGGACACGTGTCACCGACACCCCCGACACCCCGCACCTCACCCTGTGTTTTCTCCGGTTTTTCTTAGCTTAGAATGGCGCGAAAAAATGATCGTTGACAACCGAATGAATTGACGAATATAATCAAAAATAAGAATATTAACTAATAAAATGATAATATATGATCAAATAAATGGAGGATAGACATATGAAGCCAGTCAACGTCGGCGTAATCGGATGCGGGAAAATCAGCAGCGCCTACATCCAGAACATGAAGCAATTCCCGATGCTGAACGTGGTCGGGTGCGCCGACCTGAACAGGCAGCGGGCGCAGGAGAGAGCGGAGGAATGCGGATTGCCGGGTGCTTACGAAGTGCCGGAGTTGATTGCTCACCAGGACGTCGAGCTGATCGTGAATTTGACGATCCCGAAAGCTCACCTGGAGGTGACGATGGCCGCTCTCGATGCCGGGAAACATGTATATTCCGAGAAACCGATGGCGCTAAGCTGCGTGGATGCCCGGGCTATCCTCGACAATGCCGCGAAGCGAAATCTGCTGTTCGGCGGCGCGCCGGATACGGTGTTGGGTTCCGGCATCCAGACTTCCCGGAAGCTCGTGGAAGACGGCGCCATCGGCCGACCGCTCTCTGCCGTGGCCTTCATGATGGCGCGCGGTCCCGAAACTTGGCACCCGGATCCGGAATTTCTCTACAAGCCGGGCGGAGGGCCAATGTACGATATGGGGCCTTATTACGTCGCGGCGCTCGTTCATTTGCTCGGGCCAATCCGCAAAGTGACCGGAGCCGCATCGACCCCATTCGCAACAAGAATGATCACGAGTGAACAAAAATATGGGCAGATGATCGAGGTGGAGATTCCCACCCATATTTCCGGCACTCTCGAATTCGAAAACGGGGCTTTGGCGACTCTGATCACCAGCTTCGACATCGCCGCCGGAAGCTCGAAGCTGCCCAGTATTGAACTTTACGGCAGCGAAGGCACACTTAACGTCCCGAAACCTTTCGAGTTTAGCGGTCAAGTTCTTCTTAGAAAGTCCAGCAAAGGGGATTGGGCTGAGATGCCTCTGCTTGGCGAATACAAGGATCATCTTCGAGGTTTGGGTGTGGCCGATATGGCGTGTGCCATTCGAAGCGGGAGGGAATTCAGGGCAAACGGAGAAATGGCCTATCACGTCATGGAAGCAATGGAGGGGATCCATTGGGCAGCCGATCATGAACAACATTACCGGATGCAAAGCCGCTGTCCCCGTCCCGCGCTCATGAACCTCGATATGCACAAGTATTATTTGGAATTATAAATGTTGATGAATAAAACTCGTCTGGGCCAGACAAAGCGCACCCAAGACTCCTTGTTTTTCCAGAAAAGTGGTGTGCTCCAAAGTCAAGGACGACGTCGAGAAGCGATTGCCTCGCAGAAGAATCGTTCTTTTCGTTTCTTCAAACAGAATGGGCAAATCCTTGAACATCGCTCCCCCGATAAAGATCGTGCTGGGATTGAACAGGTTTACCACATTGCTTAACGCTATCCCGAAAGCTTGACCGGCGCCGGTGCATACATCCAACGCCGTTTCATCATTTTGCTGCAAGGCCTCCGCTATTGCACCATCCCGACCGCTTCTTTTTTTATACTCCCTTTGGAGAATAGGATAGGTGACGATGTTTTCCAAACAGCCGTAGTTACCGCATCTGCAGCGCCTTCCATTGGGGTCGGCCGTAATGTGGCCGAGCAGTCCGGCGGTATTGTTAACTCCTCGCAAAATGCTGTCATTAATATAAATGCCTGCGGCGATTCCATGGCCAACCTCTGCCGCAATAAAGTCGGTGATGTGCTTGGCGCCTCCAAGCTTCTTCTCAAGCAATGCCATCGTTCGTCCGCCTTCGTCCAGGAAGACCGGCATGTGGAACCGTTGCCCGAACCGGTTGACGATGTCCAGACGATCCCAACCGGGCGCGTTCGGGATGTTGAGAATGGTTTTTTGAGCCAGATCGGTGATCCCGGTGATTCCGATTCCGATGGCGTCGATCGACGCCATCGGAATGCCCGCTTTTTGCACAAACGATTCGATTTTTTGGATCAGGGCATCCACCTTGTCTTCCGCCTCGCGAAGCTCCGCCACCAAAAATTGATCCTCATGCAAGATCTTTAATGTATTGTCCGCAATGGCGAAACGGATTCTGTACCCGCCGATGTCCAGTCCCAGGAACCGGAATTTATCGGCATTGGAATACAGCAAAATTTCTTTCCGGCCTATTCCGCCGCTGATCCGATCGCCTTCGAACATATACTTTTCTTGAATAAGGTTTTTGGAAACGTTGGTGATCATCCCCGGGGATAGCCGGAGCAATTCGGCAATTTTTTTCCGGGATATTCCGCGGTTGGTATTGACAGTCTCCAATACGGCCTTTTCGGTGGAGTTCAGCCCTTGTCTATCGGTCATTCGTAGTTGCTCCAGTAAGATTTCCCCAGCGGATGAAGCTCGTCATCCCACTCGTCCCGATATTTTTTCAACTCCGTCCGTTTTTGGCGAACGACTTCGTCGTATTCAGGGTTACCATACAGATTAACCGTTTCAAGAGGATCGTTATGAAGGTCGAACAACTGGGTTTCCCTAACCCGGCCGGCATACTCGATCAATTTGAACCGCTCGTCCTTTACACTTCGGATGAGATCGACATAGGCGAAATAGAGCGTATTTCGAACGGTTTTCTGCGGGTCGTTCATGACCGGCAACAGGCTGTGCCCCTCTACCGATGCCGGCTTCTCAACCCCCGCCAAATCGCACAGAGTCGGGTAAATATCCAGCAAATAGGCGTATTGATCCAGCTTTAAGCCCTTCGGCACGCCCGGCCCGCTGAAGATCATCGGCACACGAACGCTGTGCTCGTAATGGTTTTGTTTGCCCATCAATCCATGCTGACCTACGGCTAATCCATTGTCCCCGGCCAAGACGATAATCGTGTCGTCCAACATCCCCTTCGCATTCAACCCGGCAATGACCCGCCCGATGGCATCATCTACGTGGGAAATCATCCCGTAATATTCGGCGATGTGCTTTCTTATTTCCGCTTCCGGACGAGGAGTGGGGAGCAGCACCTCATCCCGGATATGGCTCGCCCCGAAATCGAAAGGATGCTCCTCCAGGAAATTCGCCGGCAGGCTGACTTTTTCCGGATCATACATTTCTTTGAATTTACGCGGCATCGATCGGGGATCGTGCGGGGCGAGGAAAGAGACGTACATGAGGAAAGGTTCAGCCGGCTCTGCCTTCTCAATAAAGTTTAAGGCGGCTCCCGCGATCACGTCCGTCGAATGCTCCCCCATAGAATAATATTCGCAATGAATTTGCTTCGTTGCATTGTTATAAGAGAAGTTTTCCGTAAACAGGATTCGCTTGTCGTACTTGCCTGAAGGATCGTAATGGCAGAAGGGCACGTTCCAGTGATCCCACATCCCGCCGAAGAAAATCGCGTCCCCATCGGTAAAGCTTCTAGCGTAGGCGGCAGGCCCGTTGTGCCATTTTCCGGCGCCGAATGTACGGTATCCGGCGCCTTGGAACGCTTCGCCAAGCGTTGTGTGCTCTTTCGGAATTTGCTGGCCCAACCCTTCCAGGTGAAAAAGCGTTCTGCCCGCGTGCAGCATCGCCCGGCTGGGCATGCAGACCGCCGGGGATGTGCCGCACGGAATATGAGCATGGGTGAAAGCCGTGCCGTTCTCGACCAATTTGTCCATATTCGGCGTGCTGATCTCGCTGTTGCCCAAAGCGTGGATTGTATCGAATCGCTGGTCGTCCGTAAAGAAAAATAAAATGTTCGGTTTTTTCATTGAATCTGCCTCCTATGTTCGCGTAAGCCATGCCTTTACCGTTATTGCGCTTTTTTCTCTGCAATTTCTTTATCGGCAGCCTCTTGCGCCGTTCTTAATGCGGTATTCAGATCCTGGCTGTCAAGCATAAAACTTTTGAACGCCGCGAGAAGCTTGGCATCCACAATACTGTTGTATTCAGATGGATACTGCAGCTTCGCGGGCTTGACCTTGAAAATCGCTTCCACATGCTTCCCTTTCAAAGCCGGCAATTCCGTGCCGTAAGCTTTCTGAATATCCTTGTCCGTCAAGGCCGATACCCGGCCACCTTGACTAGCGAGCAGGCCAACGTCCTTGGACGTTACGTAATCGATAACTTTGAAGGCGTCTTCCTGGTGTTTGCCCTTGGAGTACATTTCGAACAAATGAATGTCCAACCCAGCTTCCGTACCCAGTGCTTCCGGGAAGTTCGGCGAAGACGCCAAGTCCCAGTGCAACGGTTTCTGGCTTTGTTCAAGATCCTGAAGCATCGGGACAAGACCGGTTCCCCTGTCCACCATC
>JAJFMO010000232.1 GCA_020697475.1 Paenibacillaceae bacterium
CTGACAGTAGCGGAAATGCTGAGGCAAACGGGCTATGCGACGGCTTGTATCGGCAAATGGCACCTCGGTCTGGGATGGCAGCACCGTGATGATGGGAGCGTTGACTTTTCTTTGCCGCTGCTTAGTTCCCCCTTGGACTGCGGATTCGATGAATTCTTCGGCATTTCGGCCTCATTGAATATGGAGCCTTATTGTTTCATTCGCGACCGGCATACGGTCGGCATTCCGTCCATTCCGAAAAACCCGGTGCATCGCGGTCAAAATCCGAACGGGCTCATGGTCGAGGACTGGAAGGACGAGCTTGTGAACACGCGAATTACGGAAGAGGCGTTGTCTTACATCCGTTCCCGGGTCGCCGACGAACCTGAGAAACCGTTCTTTCTGTATTTGCCGTTGACCGGGCCGCACAATCCGTGGGTGCCGAACGAGGAGTTTCGGGGGAAAAGCCAAGTCGGGCTGCGGGGAGACATGATTCTGGAGATGGATTGGAGCTTGGGGAAAATCATGTCCCTTTTGGAAGAGCTTGAGATCGATAAGGATACTCTGCTAATTTTTACGAGCGATAACGGTCCGCACAGCTTTGACGTCGACGAACTCGAGGTTTATGGGCATGATCAAACGGCGGGTTACAGAGGTCAAAAAGCGGACATATGGGAAGGCGGGCATCGCGTGCCGTTCATTGCGGGCTGGCCGAACGCGATTCCAGCGGGCACCACGTCGAATGAAACGGTCGAGTTGACCGACTTTATGGCGACATGCGCCGAAATCGTTGGTGCGGCTATTCCCGACGGGGCGGCGGAGGATAGCTGCAATGTTCTCCCGGCGATGCTGGGGCAGTGCTTGGAGAAACCGATTCGGGAGGCAATCGTCAGCCATTCTTTGGAGGGCATGTTCGCGGTTCGCAAAGGCCGGTGGAAGTTCATTGACGGCCCGCTTGGCGGCGGGTTTCATTGGAAAGAAGCGTTGAAGCAGTACCCTGACGCCGCTCCGGGTCAACTTTACGATATGGAGTCGGATGCTGCGGAACGGGAAAACTTGTACGAACGGCGACCGGAAGTTGTGGCTGAGCTTAGGGGGCTGTTAGATGGGTATCGGGGTACTTAATGCAACAAGCCTAAACGTTCAACGAATACAGACGATCTCTACCCGATCTCAAGCTTGCTCCAAATTCGGTCGGCCGTGAGCACTGGACATTGGGACTTCAGCGCGAGAGCCAAGCAAGCACGGTCTCCCAGTGACAGACCAAGCTGCTTGGCTGTTTTGGATCAACTGCAGTAGAGCCAATGCATTCGCAGGCGGTACGCCGATATACGCTTGGTGGATGAACCTCCACCGCATTTACCGCTGACATGATCCCTCTTGCGCACTTCAAATATTCAGCTAACTTGTTGAAACCCTGTCTCGCGATGCGCGAAAGCCAGAAAAGCGGTGGAATCGAAGACGAATCGCTTCTCCGCAGGAATGACGACGCGTCCTCCTTCGCAGACTTTTACCAATATATCGTCCATTACGCATTCTCCGATCTATTTGACATTTGGTCTGACTAATGACAAATTTATCATAAATATGAAAATTCGGTGTGTTAAAAGTTCGAAAGGAGAGGGAGAAAGAATGGCGGCTGAATTTGTGGGGATCGATCATATCCAATTGGCGGGACCGGAAGGATGCGAAGAGGCGGCGCGGGAATTTTTCGCACGTCTGCTGGGTTGGCCGGAAATTCCGAAGCCGGCGAATTTGATAGGACGAGGCGGAGTGTGGTTCCGCTGCGGCGTCCACCAAGTGCATATCGGGGTGCAGAAAGATTTTACCCCGGCGAAGAAGGCTCATCCGGCGTTTCAAGTGCGCGAACTTGGGGAATTGCGCGAGCGGCTAAAGACGGGCGGCGTGGAAGTAATCGACGACGATGCCCGGGCGGACGAAGGGGCGCAACGCTTCTATGTGAACGATCCTTTCGGCAACCGGTTGGAGTTTTTGGAATGGATTGCTTCGGGCAGCAAGGAACGGTTTACCGAGCGGGTGGATGATTATGTGAAGTATCGCCCGAGTTATCCCGAGGATGCATTGGATTATTTGTTCGGCGAAGTAGGTTTGCGGCCGGGTTCACTGGTGGCGGATATCGGAGCAGGCACGGGGATTTTCTCTAAACTACTGCTCGCGCGGGGGAGCCGGGTCATCGCTGTTGAACCGAACGAGGCGATGCGGTCGGCTGCAGATGAGATGCTGGGGAGCGAACCTAACTATCGATCCGTTGACGGTTCGGCAGAGGCGACCGGCTTGGCGGACAGTTCGGTTGACTTTATCGTGTGCGCCCAATCGTTCCATTGGTTTGATCAAGTGGCGACGAAAGTGGAATTCAAACGTATTTTGCGGCCGGGCGGCAAAGTGGTGCTGATCTGGAACTCGCGGGTGCCCAGTGGGACGCCGTTCCTGGAAGGGTACGAGCAACTGCTGCACAAGTATGGCGAAGATTACGGGCGGATCAATCACAAGAACATTACTCTGGAGCAGCTGCGCCCGTTCTACTCGAACGGCGGACCGGTGAAGAAGGTGTTTTTCAACCGTCAGATGCTCGATTTCGACCAATTGAAAGGCCGCGCTATGTCGTCCTCTTACGTCCCGGCCCTCGGGCATCCGAATCACGATCCGTTTGTGGCGGCGCTGCGGGAGCTGTTCGAACGCAACAAGCGCGACGGCAAGGTGGAGATGGACTACGAGACGGAAGTGTATGTCGGCGAAGTTTGAGGGAGCGGTTCTGGTGTTTGGCCAAGAGGCTGTTGAACCGCTGATATTTTTCGCGTCCTTTGGATCGCCGCTTCCTTGGTGGAGGTGGTGACGATATTTATTGAAAGCGGTTGCAAAAATATGGCTGTTAACAAAACGGATGAAAGAAACGGTTCCTGATCATGAAGAGCTTTTATGATGTGGATGGAAACAAAGTAATGAGTATAGATTCCACTGCCGTAACCTAAATAAAGATAATGTTTTCCGATAATAAGCTACGACACAATTGCGCCTTCTTCCTACAATAAGTAAAACGGCTTCAACGAGTTTGCCGCGCTGCAGGAAGGGGTGAACGAGAATGGAAAACAGCATCACGCGCCAACCCAATATTGTCGTCATCTTGACGGATGATCAGGGTGCCTGGGCAATGGGTTGTGCTGGAAATAAAGAAATCAGAACTCCCCAACTGGATCGTTTGGCAGAAAGCGGCATCCGGTTTGAAAATTTCTTCTGTACCTCCCCTGTATGTTCTCCTGCAAGAGCTTCTCTGCTTACAGGACGGATTCCATCCCAACATGGAGTGCATGATTGGATCAGAGGCGGAAATATAGGTGAACAGCCGGTGGAATATTTGGCGGGGCAAACGGCCTACACGGATATTCTTGCGGCAAACGGATACACCTGCGGAATTAGTGGGAAGTGGCATCTCGGAAACAGCGCAAAACTGCAAAAAAGTTTCTCGCATTGGTTTGTTATGCCAGGCGCTGCAAGTCGGTATTACGATGCAACGATGATAAGAGACGGTGAGCTTGTCGTAGAACCGGGTTATCTTACGGATCGCATTACCGATGATGCCATTTGTTTCCTGGAGCAACACGCGAGACAACCATCCCCTTTTTACTTGAGCGTCCATTACTTCGCTCCGCATAATCCCTGGATCAACAATCATCCGCAAGACATTGTCGATTCTTATGACGATTGTCCTTTCGATACATGCCCTCAGGAACAGCCCCATCCGTGGAGCGTAGGGCATCCGGAGGAAATCAAAGAAAGGTTGAAAGGTTATTTCGCCGCTGTGACGGCGATGGACATGAACGTGGGTCGCATTCTGGATAAACTGGAGGAGCTTGAACTTCGCGATACTACGCTCATCTGCTTTTTAAGCGATAACGGCTTTAACTGCGGTCAGCACGGCATTTGGGGGAAAGGAAACGGTACGTTCCCGCAAAATATGTACGACACTTCCATAAAAGTTCCCTTCATCATGAGTCATCCGGGGGCGATTCCGGAAAATACGATATGCGATGCTTTGCTTAGCGGATATGATTTTATGCCGACTCTACTTGACTATGTGATTCCGCAATATGAACATGCGCCGGGTTTGCCTGGGAGCAGTTTTAAGCCGTTATTATGCGGGCAGGAAGGAACGGAGAAGGAGCATGTCGTCGTATTCGACGAATACGGGCCGGTTCGCATGATTCGCAGCAAACAATGGAAATACATTCACCGATATCCATACGGTCCGCATGAGCTCTATCATCTGTCGGACGATCCGGGGGAGAGGGTAAACCTTGGTGATCATCCGGAACATCACGGCACGATTGTGCAGATGAAGGACAAACTTGAGTCATTTTTCATCGAGTATGCCTATCCCCGAAAAAATGGAATTCATGAGCCGGTCACAGGAGAGGGACAGCTTCATCTGTCGGGCCCGGACAGCCGGGGCGTGATGAATTTCCAGCCAAGAAAAGAAAATAACCCCCATTGAGCGGGAATGAGCGGACAATTCAAAAATGGAGAGGAACAGGTGCGTCGAAGATGGGGAAAATGAAGGTGGGAATTATCGGTTGCGGCAAAATTTGCGATATTTATTTCAAAAACGCGACGAAATATGATGTGTTTGAGATCGTCGCCTGTGCGGATCTGGATATGGAGCGGGCGCTAGCGAAAGCTGAGGAATACGGTATCCCAAAACCATGTACCGTTGAACAATTGTTAAATGACTCTGAAATTCAGTTGGTGATTAACTTAACGATTCCTCGGGCGCATGCAGAGATTTGCCTCAAATCGCTGGAAGCGGGAAAACACGTGTATGTAGAAAAACCGTTGGCGGTGACCCGCGAGGAAGGACGTAGCATATTATCTTTGGCCGCATCCAAAGGCTTGCTCGTCGGCAGCTCTCCCGATACGTTCTTGGGCGGAGGCATTCAGACGTGCATCAAGCTGATGAACGAAGGCAAAATTGGAACACCGATCGCCGCGACGGCTTTTATGATGTCCAAAGGCCACGAGGGCTGGCATCCTTCTCCTGAGTTTTACTATCAGAAGGGCGGCGGGCCGATGTTCGATATGGGTCCGTATTACTTGACCGCATTGATTGCCCTTCTGGGGCCGATCCGTCGAGTCACCGGTTCAACCAGTATGGCGTTTGCCGAGAGAACGATTACAAGCCAGCCCAAAGCAGGCTCCATTATCAAAGTGGAAGTTCCCACTCACGTGGCGGGTCTCATTGATTTTCACAACGGAGCGATCGGGACGATCATTACCAGCTTCGATATATTCGGCGGCGGGGCTAATCTGCCGCGAATCGAAATTTATGGTACCGAAGGAACTTTGAGTGTTCCGGATCCCAACTCGTTCGGCGGCGTGGTGAAGTTGAAATATAAGAACGTGAAAGAAGCGATCGAAGTGGAGTTAACCCACGGGTTTGATAAAAACAGCCGCGGAATCGGGGTTGCCGATATGGCCGCAGCTATTTTATCCGGCCGACCGCATCGTGCGAACGGCGAATTGGCCTATCATGTGCTTGAAGCGATGCACGGCTTCCATGACGCTTCCCTGGATGGAAAGCATTATATGATGGAAAGCACCTGCCGGAAGCCGGAGCCTCTACCGCTAGGTTTGACGGAGCAAACGATATATTGAGAGGATGATCCTTCATGGTGAAACATAAATTGCGTTGGGGTGTCATCGGGTGCGCGGGCATCAATCGCAAAGTGGTTCCCAGTATTCAAGAATCCGAATTGAATGAAGTCGTTGCAATTGCGAGCCGCGATGAAAACAAAGCCAAAGAAGCCGCGGTAAATTTCGGCATTCCGAAAGCGTATGGAAGCTATGAAGCGTTGCTTGCCGACGATTCGATCGACGCCGTATATATCCCGCTGCCAAACCATCTGCATAAGGAATGGACGATCAGAGCGGCGGAAGCCGGAAAGCATGTGCTGTGCGAAAAACCGATGGCGTTGAATGCCGATGAAGCAGAGGAAATGGCGATTGCTTGTCAACAAGCGGGCGTCAAGCTGGCCGAAGCGTACATGTACCGTCACCACCCCCGATACGAGATGATCAAGGAGATCATCGCCTCCGGCGAAATCGGAGACGTTCGCGCTTTACACGGTGTGTTTACCTTCAATAGCGCGGCAAACAACAAACAAAATATTCGCTTCCAACAGGCGATGGGAGGAGGTTCGATTTATGACATCGGCTGTTACCCCCTCTCGGCCGCTCGTCTTATTCTGGGAAAGGAACCGATGGCTGCCACTGTGCATGCCTTGTTCTC
>JAJFMO010000233.1 GCA_020697475.1 Paenibacillaceae bacterium
TTCACCGGCAAGGCGCCGGGCAAGTACAATCTTTATCTGGGCGCCAGCTTTACGGGTGATCGGTTGAACAAGCTGTACCGGGAAAATATCGGCGAACAAGAAATTCTTGACGCGCTGCGTCCGATCTTGAAGCACTATGCGGAGGAGCGGCAAGCAGGCGAGCGGTTTGGCGATTTTACTATACGTACGGGGTACGTGAAGCGGGTTGATTCGGGGATTTATTTTCACGATTAATGAGGGAGGTGCTGAGGATGGACGCGGGAAAAGTGTTGTTTGTCGGGGCGGGGCCGGGCGATCCAGATCTGATTACGGTGCGCGGGGTCAAGGCGTTGCAACAGGCCGACATCGTTGTGTACGACCGGCTGGCTGCGCCGCAGTTGCTCAAGTATGCGAAGCCGGAAGCGGAGCTCGTGTATTGCGGCAAGGAGCCGGGGTTGCACACGCTTGCCCAGGATGAGATCACGCAGCTCCTCGTGCGGGAAGCGTTGCGGGGCCGAGTGGTCGCGCGGCTCAAAGGCGGGGACCCGGGGATTTTCGGCCGGGTATGGGAAGAGGCCGAGGCGTGCGCCGAGAGGGGCGTGCCGTTCGAGGTGATCCCGGGCATAACCGCCGGCATCGCCGCGTCCGCCTACGCCGGCATCCCACTCACCCATCGCGAATACAGCTCGAACGTCGCGTTCGTCAGCGGCCATCGCCCGGCGTCCGCGGCGGATGCCACCGATTGGCAGGCGGTCGCCGGATGCGACACGGTCGTCGTGTATATGGGCGTCGGGAACTTGCCGGACATTTGCGCGGGCTTGCGCGGGATCGGCGGCAAGTCGCCGGACACCCCCGCCGCGTTGGTGCGCTGGGGGACGACGAGCGAGCAGGCGACGTTGATCGGATCGTTGGATACAATCGCCGCCCAAGCGAAGAAGGCTGGATTTGGTTCCCCGGCGATCTTTGTCGTGGGGGAGGCGGTGAAGCTGCGGGAAAAGCTCGCCTGGTACGAGCGTCAGCCGCTGTTTGGCCGGAAGGTGCTGATCGTGGGGAGCCGTGATGCGGTCGAGGAGCAGGCGGAGCGCTGGTCAGCGCTCGGAGCCGAAACGGCAGAAATCGCGGTTGACGCAGGGGGAGCAGCGGACGTGACGGGAAGAACCTCGACAGACCCAGCAGGTGCAGCCGACGCGGTCACAGCTTCGCTCAGGCCGCGGGCCGCTTCCAGTTCGCCGGACGTTTACGGCTTGGCCAATGGCTATGTCGACGAACTGCTGCTCCGCGGCGGTTTCGACACGCTGTTCGTCTGCGACAGCCTCGGCTTGGATGCGCTGCGGACCGTCGCGGCTCGCCCGGAACGGGCGACGTTGCTGCGTGCCATCCCTGCGCTGCTTGGGTCGGACGCGTTCATCGAGGCGGAAGCGCAAGCCTTGCTTGGCAAGCCGACTATACGGGCTGCGGCTTCATCCTGACGCAACCCGTATGGGGATTAGTACGTAAAAGGCGGATTAAGCGACAAAAAAAGTGCGTGGCCGCGGCACCCAGGCTGCTGTAATTCGGCAAAATTGAATTGGAAAACGTTAAGTCTGCGGCCGCACTCGCTCCAAATCGGGAAAATTGAATTACAGCGCAAATCGTCAGCGTCCACATGACTCCAATACGGCAAAGTTGAATTGGAGCGTCGTATGTCTGCCCTCTAGCTACTGTAATTCGGGAAAGTTAAATTAAGGTATGCAAACAACTCATATTCAACGTTCGCTCCCACCCCAACATTGCGATTAATCGCTATACATATTCATTATGCCCAACGAAATAAGTTGGGAGAGGTGGTCGGTTTGGGTCGTTAAGATGGGCGGGGGAGGCTTAACGGAACTCAGCGCTGCTATTTGTCTGCAACGAGTACATTTTCTTGCATTTTAATGGCAATAAGACGTTTAAGTTCCGTTTTGGTATTCAAAAAAGGCGCATCTGCCCCCGAATAACGTCGCTCAGTTCAGTCAGCTTTTTCACTAACCCTTCGGCTTTTTACGCCAGCCAAACTTTTGGCCGTTGCCTAACCGCGCACTCAATCTATGCGAAATTTCACATATGTTTGCTAGATGGTGGGGGACGATCGGGTTACTGGGCGCATTTCCGCCTTCCTTCTAATTTTAACGGTTGTAGGAAACGCTAATCGGTTAGAAATCAACCCTTCCAAATTGTAACGGTTGTAATCGGGTGCTATTTTGCCGTTTTCTACAATTTTGGGTCCTGAGTGGGAGATTAAGCACATTGGGCAACCGTTAGAATTGGAAGAGGGACTATTGAAGGCAATTAAGCTTAGTTTTCAACCGTTAGGGTTCTTGTCACAGCATACCCGCACGACGAAGAGACCCCAAGAATACACGTACCAGCACCACAGCACTCCGCCACTCTCGCCCCCGCCTTTACGATTAATCACCTTCGGCGAGTTCCGCCCCCACCCATGCCTCAGCTTGTTGTACATAATCGTGGAAATGCGCCCTAAGTTAGATTCTTTTCCAATACTCACACCGCCCCCTCCTTCACCCGAACCAGCATCAGCCCGCCGACGAACAGCACAACCGATCCGATATAGAAGATCAAGTCGAGCGTGAAAAAATCAACCAGCACCCCGCCCGCCATCACGGCGGCTCCGGAGAACAACGACACGCCAAAATGATACCGCCCGATCAACTCCCCCCGCCGCCCCCCTTCCGTCATGTCGGCGATGAGCGCTTTTTCGCACGTTTTCTGCATGGCACCGAACGCCCCGAGCACAATTTGAAACGCGTACACCTGCCAGATGCTGGTCGCGATCGGAAACAGCAGGAACAAGAACGCCGTTCCCCAGGCGCCGATCACCAGAAAAACTTTCCGCCCGTAACGGTCGGAAGAAGCGCCGAACAACCGGTTCAGAAACGCCGAAAACAGCGTGAACAGCCCATAGGCAATGCCGAATTCGGTAAAGTCCCCGCCGATCTCCTTGATGAATATCAAATAGAAAGGAAACACGACGCCGGCGCCGAACGTCATCGCACTTTGGGACAAGATCATCCATTTCATGGACGGGGACATCACGTTAATTGGGGTCATGGGGCATACCTCGCGTAAAATTCGTTCATGAACAATAGATCGGGATCGAGCTTCTTTTTCAACTGGAAAAAAGATTCCGCTCCTGGATACGCCGCATTCAACTGCTCCGGGGTGGGGAACAACTGATACGTCAAGTAATACGAACCTCTCTGCTGCAGCGCCAAGTCGACCATATCTTGCGTCGCCCGCTCCAACTGCGAAATCCCGCGAGAATCCCTGCGATGGTTGAAAAGCAACACAAGCGCAAAGCTATCCTCCTTGGCATAGGACAGCGTCGCATCCGTGTTCGCCGGAACATACCGGACCGTAATATTGACCAGATTTAACCCGCTGCCCCGTACGATCTTCCCCAGCCCCTCTATGAACGGAACAAACCGATTGACCAGGATGAAATATTCCTGCAACAGATCTGTCCGCTGCACATCGCGATACTCCAGAAACTCGATTTCCGGCCTCATGGCGTTATTGCGCGACAAGATCGTCCCATTCTCCGAGGCAAAAATCCGCTTTTGCAGCGTCCAGCTGACATTTTTCCCCCAATCGCACTTCCGCGACAATCCGAACAGAAACTTCGTCAGCTCCACAGCCCGCTCTTCCTTCAATTTAGGGGGGTTGTCCGGCAGAGGCGCAGTTGCCTTCACGTAATTCGTAACATACATTTCCTTTAAAAAGGACGCCGGAGCCGTAGAAAGTCGGGCAATGGTCAGGCCGACTGCCGGGTTATCTCTGACATTCTCGGCAAAATACTCCGGAAACCGCTCGACACCCATCTTCAGTGTGCGTTCCTCGAGCATCTCGTCGGCGGTGAGCCGGATATCGGCATCCAGCACGACGCCGAACAGGCCGTAGCCTCCGATGACGAGCGGAAACCACTCCGCATTCTCCGTTCGACTTACCTGAATGACGTTTCCGTCGGCTCTCATCAGCCGGAACGAATCGATCGTGTCGATGAGCGGGCCTTCACGCGGGTCGCGGCCATGCGCGTTGGCGCTGATCGAACCGCCGATCGTGAAGATGTTCGACGACTGCATGACGCGAATCGCCAACCCGTAAGGATTAATCGCCTCTTGCACATCGTCCCATGTTGCCCCGCTTTGCACGCGAATCGTCCGGTTCGCCCGATCGATATTCAGAATGCGGTTATACTTCTTCATGTCCAGCACGATCGCATCCGGATAAAATGTTTGCCCGCCCTGGCTGTGCCGCGCGCCGGAGATGGCGATCTTCAAGTTGTTGCGCCTTGCCTTCTCCAGCGCTTTGACGATGTCGGATGTGGATCGGACGGGGATGACTTCATGGACGCGGGCGCTCATCAGCCGGCTGACGTCGCTCGCCGTCTGTCCTTCCGGAGTGGAAGCGCGGATGGCCAGAGAAGCGGCGAAGGCCGTGGCGTAAAGCAGGATGGCACCGATCAGGAGCGGTTTTTTCATGGTCGGCTGTTCGTCTTGTGATTCCTTAACCAGGTGAATAATTCACCATCGTTAAACGTTACGTCCAATACTTTCAAACTGTGCTTCAGCCCGGAGTAATACGTCGTCCGAACGTTGCCGCCAATGTCGGTCAGCGCCTGAACCATATCTTTCGTCCGGGTGACGGGCACGAGATCGTCGTCTTCACTGTGGAAGGCCCAGATCGGGACGTTTTTCAGCTCAATTGCCTTGTCCGGGTCGGTGGATCCAGACATCGGAAAGGCGGCCGCAAACCGTTCAGGGGCCCTCGCCGCGAAATACCATGTTCCGCTGCCGCCCATGCTAAAGCCGCCGACGTAGACCCGTTCGCGATCCACCCGGAAGTCCGCATTCACCGAATCAAGCAATCCCGTCACCGTATCGTATTCCAGGTGCCATCTTGAATCGGCAGGGCATTGCGGGGTAACCACCATGTAAGGGAAGTCCGGTCTGCCCTCGGCAAACCAGACAGGGCCGTAGTTGTCTAACTGGCGAAAGTCATCCCCGCGCCTGCCGGCTCCATGGAGAAACAAGATAAGCGGATAGAGCTTATCGGCACTCCTGGGGTCCTCGTAATGGTGCGGTAAAAATAACTGATACTTCATATGAGCGCCCTCGGCGACTCTTTGTGGAACGTGCGATTTTGAATGGTCATGCGGTGTGATCCCTCCTCTTTTTTCCATTTTATCATGCAGGATGGAAGGCCGCTATAACATTAGGAACAATGGCAGCGATGTCTTGCCAACGGGCCGGACTAAGGTTAAACTAAGATAATTATGAAACATTGCAGAAACGAATTAATTTGAGTCCGGGAGGAGATCTTTTTGACAGACATCAGACCCAATATATTGTTTATTTTTGCGGATGACTGGGGATATGGGGATTTGGGATGCTACGGACATCCGGAATTGAAGACGCCCCACCTGGATCGCTTGGCGTCGCAGGGGACGCGGTTCATGCAGTTTCACGTATCCAGCGGAGTTTGTTCGCCAAGCCGCACCACGGTGATGACCGGCCACTATCCCGCCCGCCACGGCATTCACGGGCATTTCGCCCGCTTCGATCAGAATGCGCAACGCGGAATGCCCAATTGGCTGGATCCAGGTGTGCATACATTGCCACGTTTGTTGCAGCAGGGAGGTTACCGCACCGCACATTATGGCAAATGGCATCTCGGGGGCGGCGGCGGGCAGCATGGTCATCCGGACGCGCCGATACCGGCGGTGTACGGATATGACGACACGCGGGTTTGGAACGGCAACGGCCCGACATGGCTCGGACGCAACCCGTGGCCCTTCGCCCTGCACAACGATGTGGACGAACAGTTTTTGCCCCACTCGGACGGGCTTGCCGTGGAAGCGGCCATGAACTTTATCGAGTTGGACCCGGGCAGGCCGTTCTTTATCAACTTATGGCTGCGCGCACCTCATACTCCGCTTCGGGCTACGGAAGAACAACGCAAACCTTATACAAATACGGCTGAACCGTGGCAAACCTACTATTCCGTTCTCACCGAGGCGGATCGACAGATCGGGCGTTTGTTGAACAAGCTCGATGAACTCGGGGTGGCGGACAACACACTCGTCATTTTCTCAAGCGACAACGGGCCGGAATCGGCCAATCCGGGGAACGCTGAAACCCGTTATTGCCAAGGCAGCACGGGTGGGTTGAGGGGCCGAAAGCGGAGCTTGTACGAAGGCGGCATCCGCGTGCCTTTCATCGTCCGTTGGCCCGGACATACCCCTGCCAATGCGAT
>JAJFMO010000002.1 GCA_020697475.1 Paenibacillaceae bacterium
CCAATAGGGGGCAGCCGACTTCTCCAACGCATCCCGATCTCTACTCAGGAAGTTTTGGGCGCCGCCGTCGGATCCCAAGGCCCCAGCTGTGAGCCTTGCCATTCCGAGCCGTCCTCCCATACTTCCTTCTTCCAGATCGGGACGATTTGCTTCAACCGCTCGATTGCGTACCGGCTCGCTTCGTAGCAATCGGCGCGGCGGGCGGTCGATACGGCGATGATCACGCTGATCTCCCCGATCTCCACCCGCCCAAGGCGGTGGGTGATCGCGGTCTGCGCCCCCGACCAACGGTCGGCGATTTCCGCCCCGATCTGCGCGAGCGTCTTCACGGCCATCGGGATGTAGCCGTCATACATCAACAGTGTCGTCCGCTTGCCGTCGGTGTATTCCCTCGTCGTCCCGCAAAACGTCAATGTCGCCCCATGCTCGGGGCAAATCACTTTGCGCGTGACCGCTTCCACATCGAGCGGGTCGTACGTCACCTCGTACCTCCGCTCCACGCTAGCCAACGCCTCTGCCGCATCATCGCTACCGTCGACCGCACCCCCGCCTCCGGACACCGGAGGGATCAGCGCGAGCTCATCCCCCTCGCCGATCGGCTCGACGTCCTCGGCGTACGCTTGATTTTTCGCCACAAAAGAAGCCTCGATCAGCGAAGCCGCATTCGGATTGCGCTCGGCCAACCAACGTTTCAGTTCCCCCGCCGTCGCTTGCTCCCCAGGCAACTCCACCGTCACGGTCGATCCTCCCAACCTATCGGCTAACCCGGCGAACAAATACAACTGGATTCGCATCGAATCCCGACCTCCAGTCAAGCTCAAATCTGACCTGATCTTACCCCAGCGACAAGCCGAATGCAAGGAAACCTCTGCCAACGTCCACGGTGAACCCGGCTCACAAAAGGATTGGAACGAACGCAAGTTTCTGCTATGATCAGGAATGGCAACCTGTTGGTTTTGACAACAAAAATTCGCACGGGGGAGGGAACAAATTGGCCGTGTTGCGAATCTATTCGGAGGATCGTTTGATCGAGGAAGCGTCGTCGTCACAACTCGCGCAAGAGGCGCCGCAGCATCTGGACATATCGCAAAGGGTGGAAGGGGCGCAAGGACGCGCGTTCGACCTGCTGACGTGGTTCACCGTTTTCCACGCGAAACATGCAAGCGAGCTGCCGTCCGGCAACCCGACCCACCTGCAAGTGAATGCGGCCGACGAATTCCAGGCGGTCATTCCGTGGGAGCAGTTGCAGGAGGCGGCAATGAAGTATGCGGAGTCGTCGGCGAATGCATCGAGTGACGCGCCGGAAGCCGAAAACTCCGCTGTCACTGACACTCCGCTTCGCCTGTACGTCCCGCACGGCAGCAGCGAATGTTTGAATGTGAAACGAGTGATCCGCATAACGTTTCTATACAAGCCCGAACGGGACGAGACGGCGACCTACGGGTTCCGTAATGTCGTGACTGTAGAGGACTTGAATAGGAAGAAGCCATAAAGAGGGATTGCATGCGGACGTTGACGATTTTACATACGAACGATATTCACAGCCATTTCGAACAAATGGCGGGCATCGCCCGGACGATCCGGGAGAACAAAGCCGGCTTGTCCGACGACGAGGTGCTCGTGGTCGATTGCGGCGACCATCTCGACCGGGCGCACGCGGTGACCGAAGGCAGCGGTGGGGCCGCGAACGTGGCCGTCATGAACGCGACCGGATACGAGGCGGCGGTGCTCGGCAACAACGAGGGACTGACGTTCACCCCGGAGTTGCTGCGCGAGTTGTACGCCGGCGCCCGCTTTCCCATCCTCGGCAGCAACATCGCGGAGACGGCAACCGGAACCATCCCATCGTGGCAAACTCCATATCTCCTTCTTGACAAAGGCCCGCTCAAAGTCGCCATGATCGGCCTGACGTTCGCATACAACAACTTCTATCGGCTGTTGGGCTGGGAAATCGCGGACCCGTTCGAATCGGCACGGCAACTCGTTACCCGGCTGCGGCCGCAAGCCGATCTGATAATCGCGCTCTCCCACCTTGGCCTCTCCAACGACGAACGGCTGGCGGTCGAGGCGCCGGGGATCGACGTGATCTTGGGCGGGCATACGCACCATCTCCTTGAAGAGCCGGTGCGCGTTGGAGGAGCCTGGCTGTGCGCGACAGGCAAGTTCGGGCGATACATCGGCGAGGTGCGGGTGGACTACGACCTGGAGGCACGGCGGGTGGCAGCCGTGAGCGGCCGCTGCATCGAAGTGGAGTCGGCTATGGAAGCTCCCGACATCGACCGACTCATCGACGGGTACAAACAAGAATCCGCCGAACATCTCGGCGAAATGGTCACCGTGCTGAAAGAGCCGCTGCCGATCGACTGGGACGCGGAGTCCGTGCTCGGAAACTTGATTGCCGCGGGTTTGCGCAAATGGACGGACGCCGAGGTCGGACTCGTCAACGCCGGGCAAATGCTCCAAGGACTTCCAAAGGGCGTCGTCACCAAAGCTGACCTGCACGAATTGTGCCCGTCGCCGGTCAACCCGGCTCGCATTCGCTTAAGCGGCGCCGCGCTCCACCGCACGCTCGAAGAATCGCTCGCCGCCGACTTCAAGCTGAGGCCGATTCGCGGTTTCGGTTTTCGCGGCGAGCGGCTCGGCATGTTCTGCGTCGACGGCCTCACCGTCGAATACGCCGCGCATGCCCCCGAAGGCCGCCGTATCCAGCGAATCCGCGTCAACGGCCAACCGCTCGATCCCGAGCGCGACTACTTCATCGGCACGATCGATATGTTCACGTTCGGCGTCGCCTATTCCTCGATACGCGAAGGGAAGGAACCGCAGTACTTCCTGCCTGAATTTTTGCGCGACGTGCTTGCCCGCGAACTGACGGACGAAGCGGCACTGACTGCCGCCCGCACGCGCCGCTGGATAGAGCTCTGAAAACAGGCCAAATTACCTACACAAAAAACAGTTAAATCACAATTGAAGGAAGGTTTACAAAGCATGCATGATTGGTGGATCGCCGTCATCATTGGTATTGTCGAAGGCTTGACCGAATTTTTGCCGGTTTCTTCAACCGGCCATATGATTTTAACCAGCCACTTGCTGAACGTGTCGGATTCCGACGAAACGATGAAAATTTTCGAAGTTGTCATCCAGTTGGGTGCGATTCTTGCGGTTGTCATTTTATATTGGAAAAGGTTGTGGCGATTGTTCGGCATCCGTGACCGCAGCGTACCGTTGCCCGAAGGCGGCGGAATGAACTTGCTGCACATCTTCATCGCGATCGCACCGGCGTTGCTGTTCGGCTTCCTGTTGCACGGCTTCATTAAAGAAGTGCTGTTCTCTCCGCAAACGGTGCTGATCGGCCTGGTAGTCGGCGGTATCTTCCTGATCATCGGCGAAAAGCAGCAACCGCAAATTTCGGCGCCGACGATCGAACAAATTTCGTACAAGCAAGCGCTGTTTATCGGCATCTCGCAATGCTTGTCGTTGTGGCCGGGTTTCTCTCGCTCCGGGGCGACGATCGCCGGAGGCATGCTGTCCGGGGTGAGCCGAGCGGCGTCGGCCGATTTCACCTTTATCATCGCGATCCCCGTCATGGTGGCGGCGAGCGGGTACGACCTTCTCAAAGGGATCGACTATCTGCATAGAAGCGACATCCCCTTTTTCGCCATCGGCTTCATCGTTTCGTTCATCGTCGCCCTGCTGGCCGTCTTTACGTTCATCAAGCTGGTACAGAAGCTCAACCTGAGCTATTTTGCCTACTACCGATTCATCATTGCCGCACTGTACTTAGCCTATTTATGGGTCGTTGGATTTGCCTAAAAATGTCACCTTTTGTCCGATTCTGAGTGTATTTTTTACATAAATTGAGAGATTTAACCTGTTTTTAGTCTTGCGTCTTGAGATAGATTGTTTTAGAGTAGGCTTCATAGGACAATTTATCCATAGGATCCGTGCAAGTGATATTGTTGCGCATCCTAACGAAACGCGAGGCCGAATATGCGACTGATACCAATCAATATGTGCAAACCGGGAATGAAGCTGGGGAAGCGAGTATACAACGAAGAGGGTATCGTACTTTTAGCCGAACACGTGGAATTAACGTCTCCGCTCATTTCCCGATTGGCCAAACTGGGTATTCACTTGTTGTATATTGAAGATTCGCGTACTGATGATATCGTTATTCCCGATCTATTGAGCGACGAGACGAGAATCCGGGCGATGGCCGAGGTGCGCGGGCAGTTTCGGCGCTTGATGGACACCGAATCGAAGAAGAAGATGGGCCACAAGTTTATGGACAAGGCGTTTCGCGATGTGCTGAAGCTGATCATCGACGATTTGTCCGCTCATTCGGATTCGATGATCATGCTGACCAACATGAGCGCGACCGATCTGTACTTGTACCAACATTCCCTCAACGTCTGCCTGTATTCGGTGATGCTCGGAATGAGCTGCGGCTATTCGCACGATGAGCTGACCCAGATCGGGATGGGCGCACTGCTTCATGATGTGGGGAAGACGAAAGTGCCGGTGGATATTTTGAAAAAGCCCGGCCGCCTCACCGACGCCGAGTACACCGAAATCAAGAAGCATGCCGAAGCCGGCTTTCGCATTCTCAAGGATGAGCCGAATATCCCGCTGCTCGTGGCGCACTGCGCCTTGCAGCATCATGAACGGCTGGACGGCAGCGGCTATCCGCGGGGGATCAAGGGACCTGACATTCACGAGTACGCCAAGTGGATCGGCATTATCGATTGCTATGACGCGATGACGTCGCACCGCGTATACAAGGACGCGCTGCTGCCGCACCAAGCGATGGAAGTGCTCTATACCGGTTCGGGGACGCAATTCGATTTTGACAAAATCTCGATTTTCCGGGACAAAATCGCCATCTATCCGATTGGCAGCGAAGTCACTTTGAACACAGGGGAATCCGGAGTCGTCGTCGACTTGAATTCCACTTACCCGCAGAGGCCGATTATTCGGATTTTGCAAGGACCGGAAGGGGACAGCCTGAGGGCGCCGTACGAGATGGACTTGTCGAAAATTTTATCGGTCGTCGTGTCGGCCGTTCAAGGCGTGAAAGTTGCGATGTAAAGTGCAGCCATAATTGGTTATTTTTTAGACAATATTTTGGACATCATATGGAAGACGCGAATGATCCGGTGCAGTACCGGGTCATTCTTTTGTGTAGGCGAACAGTTGGACGTTTGATTAGGGGGAAGTGCAAGTGAAGGAGACGCGGGATCGGGGATGGTTTTGGAGTTGGGGCCAGCGGATGTACCGTTATCGTACGGTAGTGTTGTCGGTATGGCTGTTGCTGTTCGCCATCTTCGCTTTTTTGGCCGGACAAACTCCCGGATTGCTGAAAAGTGACGGGTTCGCGCCTGAAGGCAGCGAATCCGACCGGGCGATCCAGTTGCTTCAGCAGCAGATGGATTTTCCTGCATCTTCATTGAAGCTGGTGTACACGAGTGACTCGCATGACTTGACATCACCCATTGCGCGGAAGGCGATTCTCGATTCGTTGCAAGCGATCCGAGAAATTCCCGATGTGGGGGATATTGAATTTGCTAAGGAAGAGCCGTTGGGCGGACGGACGGACCTGACGACGGTCACCATCGGCTTACGGTTGAATTCGAACGAGGCGCTGGATCATTATCCGGATTTGAAAAAGCTCATCGCCGCGCCAAACGGCATGAAAGTATACGTCGCCGGCGGGACGGCGATCCTCTATGACATGTCGCAGGCGAGTAAAAAAGATATTGCCAAGTCGGAGATGATCGGGCTGCCGATCGCTTTGATCGTGCTGCTGGCTGTGTTTGGGACGGTGCTTGGTGCATTGCTGCCGCTGATCGTGGGTATGGTCAGCGTGACAATTACGCTCGGGCTGCTCTATTTCGTGGCGCTTAACGTATCGTTGTCGAATTTCTTACCGAATATCGTGACGATGCTGGGGCTGGCGGTCGGAATTGATTACGCGCTGTTCATGGTATCGCGGTTCCGCGAAGAGTTGAAGCGTGGCGAAGACGTGTGCGATGCGGTGGCGATGGCTAGTCAAACGGCGGGCAAATCGATCTTTTTCTCTGGTATTGCGGTGCTGATCGGTATGGGCGGGATGCTGTTCGTGCCGCTAAATTTTTTCAAGTCGCTATGTCTTGGCGGAGTGTCGGTGGTGGCCGTGTCCGTGCTGGTTGCTAATACGTTGTTGCCTGCGCTGTTCTCGGTGTTCGGTCATAAGGTGAACGCATGGAAGGTGTTCCCGGAGTCGTTACGGCGGTGGGGCGGCGGGGGATCATGGGAAAAGATCGCCTGGTTCGTCATGAAACACCCGGGGCGGCTCGTTGTGGTCACTTGCCTCGTGCTGATCGCCGCCATGCTGCCGCTCTTCGACATGCGGCTCGGGGTGCCGGACGCCGAGGTGTTGCCGCCAACGTATGAGTCACGGCACGGATCCGACTTGCTGAAGCAGGCGTACGATCAGCGCGAAAGCGGTGCAGTACAAATTGTAGTTCAGTCCGACAGTTCCTTGTGGGACGAAGGAACGATTCGGCAACTGCTTGAATTGCAGGATCGGTTGGCGGGGTTCGATGGGGTGGAGCGGGTTCGCAGTTATTTAGATGCGTTGAATGCGCTTGGTGGCGGCGGTGTTGATGGGGATCCGGGGCGAATGGCGGCTTTGCTTGGGCAAGTGGAGGTGCAGAAGAAGATCAGCAGCTTGAAGTTGGCCGATGCGGACGGGCATACGGCGATCGTCTCGGTCGTGCCGAAGGCGGATCCCGACAGCCGGGAGACACGGCAACTGGTCAAGAGCCTGCGAGCGATGGAAGCAGAGTGGAGTGGGGGTGGCGAAGGCAGGGCTGACGGTTCGGGAGGCGGTTCGGGAGGCGGTTCAGGAGGCGAAAATACTGTGAACAAGACTGCCGGACTGAAGTTGCTTGTCGCTGGGGAAACGGCTTACCGATATGATATAGAGAAGTTGATCACGGACAGTTTGCCTGCTGTCTTGGGATTTGTAATGGGGATTACGTATCTTGTTCTCTTGTTTGCATTTCGCTCCGTCATTTTGCCGCTCAAGGCGGTGCTGATGAATATGCTCAGTCTGGGAGCCAGTTTGGGGCTGGTCGTTTGTGTGTTTCAATACGGTTATTTGGCCGATGCGTTCGCTGTGTCTGCTGTCGGGTATGTCAGCGCGACGGTTCCTGTGTTGATTTTCTGCGTCGTGTTCGGGATTTCCATGGATTACGAGGTGTTTTTGATTACGCGTATCATGGAGGAGTACGAAGCGAGCGGCGACAACGAACGGAGCACGGCGGCCGGCTTAATGCGAACCGGCGGGTTGATCACGAGTGCGGCATTTATTCTCGTCGTGGTCGTTGGGTCGTTTATTTTCACCGATATCGAAATTATTAAGGCACTCGGACTTGGTCTGGCACTGGCGATTCTGATCGACGCTACGATCATTCGCATCGCGGTTGTGCCCGCACTGATGAAGCTGCTTGGGCGGGCCAACTGGTGGGCCCCCGCCTGGATGCGCCCGATTCAGCCGATTTCGTCACCGCAGGTTGTAGGAGCCGATTTGGCTGATAAGGTGCGGCAAGAGTAGAGCGTTTCGATAAACTGTGGACTCAGTGGCGGCGCCGCTTTTCAGCGAAATCACCCGTCTGCCGTGGTCGATGCCCCAATATTCCGTCGGTCATCTGGATCAACTGAAACGTGTGAGATACGAGATGAAAGTATGGTATCCGGGGGTATTTTTGTGCGGTGCGAGGTATGAAGGGATAGTTATTTCGGACTGCGTCCGATTGGGCAAGGAGGCGGCGGGGCAGTTGGACGGCGAGTTGGCAAGCCGGCAGTAACTTGACGAAAGGGACCCGGGGCGATACGATGAAAAAAAGCAGGCTTACGACTTTAGCGGCCGGGCCTGTTATTTTCTGCATAGTTAGGTGTGAAGGGTTCCAATGAAGATAACGAATAGTGCGGCGGCGGGCGCCCGGGAATGGCCGGTCAGCCCTGCGAACGATCCGTGGGATCCGATTAACGCTTTGCGCACGTACGGAAGGTATGTACTGACCAGTGTGGAGATGACGACGACCCAGCTGTGCAATATGCGCTGCGAGCATTGCGCGGTCGGAGACTCGCTCTCGATGAGCGAAGGGGAGAAGCTGCCGCTTGCCCTGATGCTGAAGCGACTGGACGAGGTTGAGCATCTGACTACGATCAGCATTACCGGCGGGGAGCCGTCTTATAGTGAACGATCCGTCAAGGAATACATTTTGCCTCTGTTAAAATATGCCCGCGACAGAGGAGTCCGCTCCCAGCTCAACTCCAACATTACCCTCGATCTGGCTCGTTATGAGCTGATTGCTCCTTATCTCGACGTGCTTCACATGTCTTTCAATTACATAGATGCCGACGATTTTTACACAATTGGATTCGCCCGCGCCAACCATCCGGTTCGCCGGGAAACCGCCGTCAAGATGTATAATCAGATGATGAACAACGCCGCCGCGCTAAGTCGTGGGGGTTTGTTCGTGTCCGCCGAAACGATGATCAATTTCCGCACACAAGAGAAGCTGCCGGAGATCCATCGCTTAATATGCGAAATGGGCTGCCAAAGGCACGAGGTGCACCCGATGTATCCGAGTTCTTTTGCCGGGAATTTGCCGCTGCTGGGCTTGGGAGAAGTTCGCCGTGCCGTGGACCTGCTGTTGGATCATCGCAATCGCGACGTGTGGATGCTGTTTGGGACGCTGCCGTTCTTCCAATGCAGCTCCGATGCGGAGGATCGCCGGCTGCTCCAAAGATTACGGACCGAGCCGAACGTGACTGTGCGCAACGATCCCGACGGGCGAAATCGGCTGAACGTAAACTTGTTTACCGGGGATGTGTATGTAACGGATTTTGCCGCTGTGAAGCCGCTCGGCAATATCGTCGTCGACTCGCTCGATCCGGTGTTCGACGCTTGGGGGGAGCATCCTCTCAGCCGCAAGGTTGGTTGCTATTGTCCGGAGGCGAATTGCTGCGGGCCGAATCTGCTTGTCGTCGATTCGTATTACCGTGAGACGGACTTCCGCGAGCGACGGGCAATAATGTAAGGTGTTAAGATGCAGAGGATTGGAAAAATGGAGGAGGAATCGGGGATGTCGACAACTCGCAAGCCGAACGTGATTTTGATGCTGATTGATGATATGGGGTACAAGGACGTCGGGTTCATGGGCAGCACGTATTATGAGACTCCGAACATCGACCGGTTGGCCGGTCAAGGAATGGTGTTCGACAATGCGTACGCCACGCCGAATTGCGCGCCGACGCGGGCGACGCTGATGAGCGGACGGTATACGCCGCGGCATGGGATTTATACAGTCGGATCGCCGGAGCGGGGACAGGCGAACTTGCGCATGCTGGTGCCGCCGCCGAACGTGGAAGTGCTTGGCCGGGAGTTTACGACGATTGCCGAGATGCTCAAGAAAGAGGGGTATGTGTGCGGCCATGTCGGTAAGTGGCACCTGGGCGAAGGAGAGCTGACCGGGCCGGAAGGACGAGGCTTCGATTTGAACGCAGGCGGCACGCATCACGGACACCCGCATGCCGGGTATTTCAGCCCGTACAAAATTTCTACGCTGCCGGACGGGCCGGACAACGAGTATTTGACCGACCGGCTGACTGTGGAAGCGCTGAAGTTTATCGACGATTGTGCGGCCAAGGAGACGGAGCCGTTCTTCCTCTACTTTGCCCATTACGCGGTGCACAAACCGCTGCAGGCCAAGCCGGACAAGATCGCCAAGTATGAAAAAAAGCCGGCGGCCGATGGGCAGGGCAACCCGGTCTACGCGGCGATGATTGAAAGCACGGACGAAAGTGTCGGTCGCATCGTTGCCAAGCTTGACGAGCTGGGTTTGTCCGGCAATACGGTCATCTTCTTCATTTCCGACAACGGCGGACTTGGCGGGTATGCGGCAGAAGGGATCGCCTCCCAGGATGTGACCTCGCAAGCGCCGCTTCGCGGGGGCAAGGGAATGTTTTACGAAGGCGGCATCCGTGTGCCGATGCTGGTTCGTTGGCCCGGCGTCGTTGAGCCGGGCACAGTATGCGACACCCCGGTATCGGTCGTCGACTTTTTCCCGACGATTCAAGAGGCGGCTGGCGTGGCTGGCGGGCAAGCGACGCAAGGGCTGGACGGGGAAAGCATGCTGCCGCTGTTGAAGCAAACCGGCGGCTTGCGCAGGGAGACGCTGTTCTGGCACCATCCTGGATATTTGGAAGGCGGCAAAGGAGCCACATGGCGTATGTCGCCGGGGGCAGCGATCCGTCACGGCGAATGGAAGCTGATCGAAACTTTCGAGACGGGGCGACTGGAGTTGTACCATCTGCCCTCCGACATCGGCGAGCGGCACAATCTGGCGGAGGAGCGCCCGGAGGTCGCGAGCGAGTTGCACCGGATCATGCTCGACTGGCGCCGCAACGTGCAAGCTCCGATGCCGCTTGGCCCTAATCCACAGTATGATCCTTCATTGGGTTGATTCGGTGAACTTTTTGACGTAATGGACTTAGGACTGATTCTTCATCCTATACGATCTATTCAGGAGGGATAGCAAATGACAAGCTCCAGCGACACGGGCGCGTCCCGCAGAGTGCTCGTCATCGGTGCGGATGGCATGCGACCGGATCTGGTCAAAGCGGATCACATGCCGAATTACGCCAAGTTGATGAAACAAGGAACGGTGTTTAACGAATTTTACGCCGCCTATCCGCCGCATACCCGGGTCAGTATGACGACCTTAACGACCGGCGTTTACCCGGGGCGACACGGCGTTGTAGCCAATTCGATGTTTGTGCCGGGCTTTCGCGACAACGGTATCGTGCAGACCGGTGACGATAGGGATGTGCTCGCCTTTCCCCGGCAGATGGGGCAACCGTTCGTCCTGCGCCCGACGTTGGGTGACCGAATGGTTGCGAACGGCAAACGGTTGGCGATCTCTTCCTCCTCGTCGCCTGGCGCTTCCTTGCTGTGGAACGTCAATCACCCGGAACTGGTCATCAACCCGTCCTCGTATTATGAGCAGCCGTCATTGCAAGCACTTCATGAGGAGCTTGGCGAAGTGCCTGCGGAAACGGGCGGACTTAAAGTGAAGCGCATCGAATTTGCCACACGCGTGCTGATCGAGCGGATTTTACCTGACCCGGCTAACGAGGCGATGATGCTGTGGCTGACGGAGCCGGACAGCAGCTTGCACAGCTTTGGCGTCGGCGCGCCCGAGAATATCGCCGCTCTTCAAGCCGTCGACAGATGCGTCGGACTCGTCATGGAAGCGATCGATCGGCTCGGACTGAGCGATCAAGTGGACGTGTTGCTTATCAGTGATCACGGACATTCCATGGTACAAGGGCAAGGCAGCATGAAAGAACGGATCAACACCGCTTGCCGAGAGATGAATATCGAATCCCGGTTTATCATCACCGGAGATTATATTTACGCCGACCCGCAACAGCCATGGACGATCCGCGATGCCGAGAAGCTGGCGGAATGGCTGCTTCAGCAGCCGTGGTGCGGTCGCCTACTGTCCGGCGATCCGCAACTGTCGCAGCTCTCTGGAGTGATCCCGATGGAGAACATAACAGGACCTGCCGAACATCAGCGCAACCCTCTGTTAGCGGTGAACGGCAAATGGACGGATGAGCCAAGTCCGTTCGGCTACCCGGGAACAGTGCATAAAGGTACCAAGTCGAATAATTTGGCGACTCATGGCACGTTATGCCCTTACGACCTTCACGCCTTTTGCCTTGGGATAGGTCCGAGTTTTATCGAAGGCGGAGTATCGAACCATTACAGCGGTTTGGTCGATATCGCTCCAACTGTGTGTTACTTGCTTGGATTAAAAGAGGAGCAAGGATTCGACGGCCGTGTGTTGACCGAAGGGCTCAAAGAGTTTCAGCATCGGGATGTACCGCCGGCAGAACCACTCATCGATTTGCGCAAGTATTGGTAATTCGCTGTAAGTTTCAGAAATGGCCTTAACCGATGCGGACGAGACGAATTGATCGGAAATAAGGCCAGAAATGGCCTTATCCGACGCGGACGAGATGAATTGATTGCAATAAGGCCAGAAATGGCCTTAACCGACGCGGACGAGACAAATTGATTGCAATAAGCCCAGAAATGGCCTTAACCGAAGCGGACGAGACGAATTGATTGCAATAAGGCCACATATCAACAAAGCTTGCTCGCGGCAGTCATTGAACGGGTCGCTAATTACTTACATTTGCTATTATCAGCTTCAAAAACCCCCTCCTCCCTTTACTACGGATGCGACGGGGTTTTTTTGTGCCTTTATAAGTTCCGGGACCCCCGCAAAGTATCTGAATCTGTTTCGAAGCAAAAGGCCCCACTTTGTGGGGTTATTTTGTGTCCGTAAAATGACCTACAACCCTCCTCCCAGCGCTAACGCGATATTTTCCCATAACGGGCTTCTGCCTATAACCAAACATGGGCGGCTGTCATATGTTGATGGTGTATAGCCTATTGACAGTCCATTACTGCCCTGAACTTAACGAGGAGGAGAGGCATGATGCTTACAAATCAAATACGCTGCTGGCAGCCCTTTATTGGGCCTTTCGACCCTTGCAAACCGATGTTGGTAAAAACGTTCGTCACCCCGCCCAATTTGTTCATTCCGTTCCAACCCCCGCGGCTTCCGCAGTTCCCGCCCTACGAGGCGCTGCAGAAAGGCACGCTGTGGCCTTTGTTTTTCAGCCCCTACGATTGCAGACAACAATAAGAAAGGAGCGTGTTCCCATGCAAAAACCTCTGGACGACGCTTATTATAGGCTGCTCTGCGAACTGCAAACGGCCGATTTCGTCCTGGTGGAGTTGTCGTTGTTCCTCGATACCCATCCGCAGGATATGGAGGCTCTGCGCCAATTCAACCAATTCGAGCAAAAACGGCAGCAACTCGCCGCTCAATATGAGCTCCAATACGGCCCGCTGCTCCAATTCGGGCACAGCTTCTCCCGCTACCCGTTTCAATGGGTGGAAACCCCTTGGCCGTGGCAAGTGTAGATTAGGAGGATAACGAAATGTGGATTTATGAAAAAAAGCTGCAGTATCCGGTCAGGGTCAGCAAGTGCGACCCTCGGATGGCTAAATTTTTGATCGAGCAGTACGGCGGTTCGGACGGCGAATTGGCCGCCGCGCTCCGATACTTAAATCAACGGTACACGATTCCCGATAAGGTGATCGGTCTGCTAACGGATATCGGCACGGAAGAATTTGCACACTTGGAAATGATTGCCACAATGGTTTACAAGCTGACGAAGGACGCGACTGTGCAACAAATGGAGGCAGCCGGTTTGGGGGCTCATTTTGCAAACCATAATCGTGCTCTCTTCTATGAAAATGCCGCCGGCGTCCCCTGGACCGCTGCGTACATCGCCGCCAAAGGCGATCCAATCGCCGATCTGTACGAAGATATCGCCGCCGAGGAGAAGGCGCGTGCCACGTATCAATGGCTGATCGAGATGACCGATGACGTCGACCTGCAGGACGGCTTGAAGTTCCTTCGCCAGCGGGAAATCATTCACGCTCAACGGTTCAAGGAAGCGGTGGAAATTTTGAAGGCGGAGAAGGACGTCAAGAAAGTGTTCTAAATGCATGGCAACAGCGTCGACAGCAAATCGCATTGACCCGGAAAGGGCGGTGCGGTTTGCTTGTTTTTGAGCGAGGGTGTCGCATGCGCATAATCGTTTCAAAAATGGCAAAAACTAGGCTGAGTACATAAGGCAGGAGGCCATTGCAGATGGAGAGCCAGAATCGCGATCAACGGAATATTTTGGCGTATTTTAAGAGTCCGCAAGAAGCGGAGAAGGTGGAGGAGCAGCTGAAACAATTGGGCGTCCGCGACACGTCGGTCGATCGAATCAGCGCTTATCCCGGGTCGGGGGTGGATCATGTGATGAATCCGATCACCGGCGATTTCCCGAGCTTGGGCTACTTGACGCTGGATGCGGACTATTCCAATATTAGCGCAGGGATTTTGTCGGCGGTCGATGTCAACGCGAGCGGGATGAGCGACGGCGGGGATGAGACGATTTCCGGGCGGGACATTTTGCTGACGGCGGTCGTCGATGAGGTGTATTACAATCAAGCGATGAGCTTGATCAAAACCGGCGGCGGGATGGTTTAGGAGTAAAAAAAGCGGAGCATCGGCGGCCAGGGCGCCGATGCTCCGCTTTAATGTTATAAGCATAAGATTGAATAAGCGAAATAACTTTGGTTACCGAAACTAACTAACCCGATCCCGCCGCAATAATCACAAACATTCATAGTTGCAATAAGCAACTTTATCGCATCCCGACATAACAGCTATGTTGCGCTGTCCGCCACCTTAAGTCGCTGTATAGATCGGGTTGCCGAGCGCCCAGACGCGCTTCAAGTCAAGCTCCGGCGACAGCAGCAGCACATCGGCCTGCTTGCCGACGGCAAGCGCGCCCGTCGCGTCGGCGATGCCAAGCAGCTCCGCGGGATTGCCGCTCGCCATCCGGCTCGCTTGCTCGACGCTGACGCCGGTGTTCCGCACGACGTAGCGGAACGCGTCGATCATCGTCAGCGTGCTGCCGGCGAGGCTGTCGCCGAATTTCAGCCGGCAGACGCCGTCGCTGACGACTACGGCGAGGCCGCCGAGCTCGTATTCGCCGTCGCCGAGCCCGGAGGCGGCGATCGCATCGGTGATCAGCACCAGGCGATCGGCGGGCTTGGCGCGGGTGAGCAGCCGGATACACGCCGGATGCACGTGATGGCCGTCGGCGATCACCTCAGCGCTGATGCGATCCTCGCTCAGCACCGCGCCGACGGTGCCCGGTTCGCGATGATGCAGCGGCTTCATCGCGTTGAACGTGTGGACCGCGTGGCGCAGCCCGCGGTCCGCCGCTTGCAACAGCGTCGCGTAGGACGAGTTCGTGTGGCCGCAGGCGCACACGATACCGAGCTCGGTCGCGCGCTCGATTACGTCCATAGCGCCGTCGTTCTCCGGCGCCAACGTCAAAATGCGCACCAGCCCCGGATACCGCCCGGCCCATTCATCCACCCATTGTTTGTTGGGAGGGACAATGAAGGCCGGGTTTTGCGCGCCGGGGTACTTGTCGCTGATGAACGGCCCCTCCAGGTGCACCCCGATCAAGCGCGCTCCCGGCATCTCCAAACCGCGATACGCTTCCGCCGCGGCCAACACCCGATCGATTGCCTCTTTCGACGCGGTTACCGTCGTGGCCAAAATCGTCGTCGTGCCATGACAGCCGTGAAAATGCGTAATCTCATCGTAAGCCGTCTCGCTCGCTTCCATGAAATCGCACCCGTGCCCGCCGTGCACGTGAATATCGATAAAGCCCGGCAGCAGCCAGCCGCCGCGCGCATCAATCACTTGCTCCAAGCCGTTCGCCCGGCCTGCGCTGTCCGTATCTCCCGCCTCCGCCGTGCGGCCGATCCAAGCGATCTTCCCTTCCGCGATTCTCATCGCGCCGCTCTCCAACACGCCTTCCCCCGTGACCAGGTTGGCGTTAACGATCAATACATGATCCGAATATCCCATAGTTCAGCTTGCCTCCCGGAAACATTTTTACACTAAATTATATCTTATCCCTGCCATGCGGACAAAGCGTCCCGTCTGTGGTATATTGTTGTACGTTAACATTTTTCGAAGGAGAATAGGAAATTAGATGGCGAATAAGAGGAATCAACCGCAAGCGATGTTGTTTGATCTGGATGGAACGTTATTCAAGGCGGAAACGGTGATGCTGCCTGCGTATTATAAGGTGTTCGACCGGTTGCGCGAGGAAGGATTGCACGAGGGGGCGACCCCGCCGGAGGAGCGGCTCTTGGGCAGCTTGGGCCTTCTGCTCGAGCATATATGGCGCAATGTGATCCCGGATTCACCGGTGGAAGTGCGCGAACGGGCGAACGATCTGCTGCTCGAATATCAAATGGAAGTGCTGGCCGACGGGGTTGGCGAGTTGTACGATGGGGTGAAGGAGACGCTGACTCAGCTGAAAGAGCGGGGAATGCGGCTGTTCGTGGCGAGCAACGGAATGGAAGGTTATGTCAAAGGGGTCGTCAAGGCGATGGGCATCGCTCCGCTGTTCGACGCGCTCTATAGCGCCGGGGAGTATCAGACGCGCTCGAAGGTCGATCTGGTCAAGCTGCTGATGACGACTCACGGTGTCGAGACGGCGTGGATGGTAGGCGATCGTTCCTCGGACGTCGAGGCGGGCAAGAAGAACGGGCTCTTCGTCATCGGCTGCGATTATGCGGACTTCAGCAAGTCCGGCGAGCTGGATGGGGCGGATGTTAAGATTCGCGATTTTGCGCAAATTCTTGATCACCTTCAATAGATCATAGAGATCTTCAAAGTCCAAAGGAGGCCGTCCAGATGAAAATATCCGGTATCGAGTTGATCCACGTTCTGCCCCGTTACACGATTCTCAAGCTGTCGACGGATGAAGGTATTGTCGGCTACGGTGAGGCGGTGCTGGAGGGCAAGTCGCGCACGGTGGAAATGGCGGTCAAGGAGTACGAGAAGTTTCTGATCGGCCAAGATCCGCGGCGCATCGAGCATTTGTGGCAGGCGATTTACCGGCAAAATTTTTATCGGGGCGGCCCGATTCTGACGAGTGCGCTTAGCGGGTTGGATCAAGCGTTGTGGGATATTTTGGGCAAAAGTCTGAATGTCCCCGTTTACCAACTGCTGGGCGGAGCGGTGCGCGAGCGGGTGCGGATGTACAAGCATGTGCAGGGCGAAACCCCGGAGGCGCTGGCGGAGAGTGCGAAGAAGGCGGTTGCTGAAGGCTTTACGATGGTAAAAACGACGCTGGCCGGCAAGGCGCATATTCTGGAGACGCCGGCGTTCGTTGCGCGGGAAGTGGAGCGGGTCGAGGCGCTGCGGGCGGCAATTGGCAACGGCGTCGACTTCGGCGTCGATTTCCACGGCAGAGTATCGCCAGCGCTGGCGATCCGGTTGGCGAAGGAGATGGAGCGGTTTTCCCCCGCGTTCATTGAGGAACCGTGCCTGCCGGAAAATATCGACGTGCTCGTAACGGTGGCACGGGCGACAACCATCCCGGTGGCGACCGGCGAGCGGCTGTTTACGAAGTGGGGCTTCCGTGAGTTGCTGGAAAAGCAGGCGGCGTTCGTGCTGCAGCCCGATCTCGCCCATTGCGGCGGCATCACCGAAGGCAAAAAAATTGCGGCGATGGCGGAGTGCTACTATGCCGCGATTGCGCCGCACAACCCGCTTGGGCCGGTCAATTTGGCGGCGAGCTTGCAGTTGGACGCGTGCGCGCCGAATTTTCTAGCGCAGGAGTTTGTGCAACTGGGCGAGGGGTATCTGAAGCGGCCGTTCGTCGTCAAGGACGGTTATATCGAGCTGCCGACGGCGCCGGGTCTGGGTATCGAGCTCGATGAAGAGGCGCTTGCGGACAAAATTTATCCCGGCGATTTCACGAATATGCGCTGGTTCCACGACGACGACGGCTCGGTAGCCGATCGGTAGGGGAGGCGGGAAGTTCACTCCAGCTCATACGGTCTCATCATCTCTTACATCCCCACTGGCTCCTCGTACTGGCTCTAACGGTTGCCAGCGATGCTATTTGGGGCTTTTTCGCATCTTCAACTATCGAACGGTTTTGAGGAACAATATTTCGCCGTTTGGGCCTAAAATGGCAACAAAATGCGAAAATAACGCCAGTGGCAGTCGCTCGAATCGGAAATTAGGCTAATTCGGCGGAATAACGATTGTGGCAACCGTTACAATTATTGGCCCGATTAAAGACGCTTGCCGCCGCCATCTGTGTCATTTTCCAATGGGGAGGAAATCGATGAGAATTACGGGGTTTCGTCATCGGTCGGTAGCAGTACCGGTCAAGTACCCGGTCGTCTCGAGCGTACGGCAGTCGGCCAAAGTCGATTTTGTGCTGCTCGACGTAATGACGGATGAGGGCATCGCGGGGATCGCCTATGCTCAGGCGTTCAACAGGCATGGGGCGCAAGCAATACGGGCCTGCCTGGGGCTGCTGGAGGAAGTCGTCGTCGGGGAAGATCCGGGGAAGATTGAACGCATTTGGCAAAAAATGTGGAAGTCCACCAAGCTGCTCGGCCACCAAGGACTTTCGACGTTCGCGCTATCGATGGTCGATATCGCGCTCTGGGACATCGCCGGGAAGGCTGCTGGGCAGCCGGTGTTTCGCCTGCTCGCACCTAAGGGCGCAGTCGGCACGCCGTCGGGGTCGGACTCGTCGGCCCCTGCTGTACCGGCTTTGCCCGCCTACATGAGCGACGGCTTATGGCTCGTTACGCCGCAGGAGGCGGCGGCGCAAGCGGCCGCCTTCGCCGAAGCAGGCTTCGCCGCGATGAAGATGCGGCTCGGCCGCCCCTCCGGCGAAGACATCGCCGCTTACCGCGCCATCCGCCGCGCTGTCGGCGACGAGGTTGACGTCATGGGCGACGTCAACCAGGGATGGTCGCCTGCGCAGGCGCTGGACGCCGGCGCGCAGCTCGCCGCCGAAGGGCTGTCGTGGCTCGAGGAGCCCGTCGACGCCGAAGACGACGAGGCGCACGCCGTGCTCACCGCTCATCTCCAGCTTGCCGTCGCCACCGGCGAAAACCTGTACGGCATCCGGCCGTTCCGCCGCTTCCTGCAGGCGCACGCCGCCACCGTCTACACGCCGGACCTGCAACGGGTCGGCGGCGTCACCGGTTGGCTGCAGCTTCGCGATTTGTTCGAGGCGAACAACGTCCGACATTCCGTCCACTTGTTCCCGGAGTTTGCCGTCCACTTGCTCGCCTCGGCCAAACAGCCGGACAAGCTGGAGTGGATGAGCTGGGCTTCCGCGCTTTTCCAAGAACCGCTGGAGTGCGAGCGCGGCATCGTGTCCGCCCCGCTCCGTCCCGGCTTCGGCATGGAGTGGAACGAACCGTTCATCGACTCGATCGGCAGCTAAAAAAGCAACGTAACTCCTAATGAACATCTGAACATCAAAAGCCTGCATTTCTGCAGGAATTTGCTTCAATAAATCGTGTCTAGAGCCAAAAGCCTGCATTTCTGCAGTTTTTTTTGCCAAATTTCCGTCGAGCGCTCCTGATGTATTCGGAAAAACTGCGTTTTTGCAGGTTTTGCCCGGATTCCCCCGAAAAAATCAGAAAATTCCTGCACAATTGCAGGAATTCCGAACCTGGAGCCGACAATCCGGCTTGTTCCACAGCTTGGCAAAGCCATACGCTTCATCCTCCTTCAAAGGTATAGACATAAAATTACCCCGCAAAGTGGAGCCTTGCTTTGAAGCTGATTCAGGTACCGATATCCTTCACACATACTTCCCCACGCTGGTATTATCCAGATCGGGTTCGAAGGGTCTGGAATCGTCGCAGATTTGGAATCGTTGCAGATTCCATCTCAGCCGTGATCGGCGCCCCTAGTACGATTGAGGATGTGCGGGAAAATAGCAGAAGTATTTTCGCCGCGCATCCATATGCGGTTTTTTCGTCAGAGCTTATCCTACTGCAAAGGGGGATTTTTGTAAGCGGAAATTGGCAGAGGAGGATGAAGATTTACCAATTGACGAAAGTTCCACCCTCTTGTAAAGTATTGTGATAATCGTATTCTATGGAGGAGTTGACAATTAATGAGAATGAAAGCGTTGTATTCCGCGACGATCATTGCCGGGATGCTATTCGCGAGCGCTTGCGGGAACGGGGTGACACCGACACAGACAGGGGCTGGCGGAGACAGCGCGGCAGCAGGGAAAGAGGCGGAACCCGCCAAACCGGTCACTTTGGAAGTTTTCCCGATTCAGGGCATTTCCGAAGATGATTTTGCCGCCCTGATCGCGAATCCGGTCAAGCAGAAGTACCCAAACATTACAGTTGAACTGATCGATAAATCGAAAAACAAGCTCGAAGAGTATATCGCAGCAGCGCAACCGCTTGATTTTATCCTCAACTGGCAATTCAACATTCCCTCAACGCTCGAATTGGGGATCTACGAAGATTTGAACCCGTGGATCAAGAAAACCGGCTTCGACATCGGCAAGTTCGACCCCCAGGCGATCGACGCGGTCAAAGCGGTGGCCGACAAAGGCGAACTGTACGGGCTTCCGTACAACGTTCAATTTAACGCGCTCTATTACAACAAAGACGTGTTCGACAAGTTCGGCGTCGGGTACCCGGCGGACGGCATGAATTGGGATAGTGCCATTGATTTGGCCAAGAAGCTGTCCCGCTCCGACGGCGGCGTCGATTATAACGGCTTGGATGCGGAAGGCGCCAGCCGGATGGGCTATGCAATGGGCCTCGACCCGGTCATTGTCAAGAACGGCAAGCCCGAAGGAAATGCGCAAGCGTACAAGAGCATTTTTGAACTGGATAAAATGATGTACTCCATCCCCGGCAACAAGCCGAAGAAGGTCAACGGCGGAGCGGGAGGGCCGTTTGTGACGGATAAGCGCACCGCGATGGCGGCGACGATCAACATTTTGGACCAGTTGGAGAAATCCGATTTGAATTGGGATGTGGCGCAGTACCCGAGCTATCCCGAGCGCCCGAACACGTACGGCATGTTCGACCTGCATACGATTTCGATCAGCGCGGCGAGCAAGCACAAAGATGAGGCGATGAAGGTGCTGGAAGTGTTCTTCTCCAATGATATCCAGATGCAGGCTGCCAAGTCGACGGGCCGGGTGCCGGCGATGAAAGACGCGAAGTACCGTGAGGCGTTCGGCTCGGAGCAAGCGTTCCTGAAGGGCAAGCATCTGCAGAGCATTTTTAAGAGCAAGCCGGCCACGACTCCAAAGATGACGAAGTTCCATGCCAAAGGCGTATCGCTGCTTGGTACCGAGTTCGTCAATTACATCAACGGCAAGAAGGACGTCAACACCGCGCTGCGTGACGCAGACGAGGCGATCAACCAGTACATCCGGGACGACGGGGCGAAGTAACTTCCGTTCCGATGGCTCAAGAACAAGTAAGCCGCACCCCCATGGGTTGCGGCTTTTCTCACTTTCCGTGCCAATGTGCGCCTTGAGGGCCCAATCATTGCTGATTCAACAAGGCGTCCGAGATGCCGATGAAATATTCCGACTCGCGTCGAATATGGTTGAGCACGGTGACAGCCGTCGGATTCGACTTCAGCGCTTCGCTCTGGGTTCCCAATTGGTTGAGCAGCAGAATGAATTGCCGGCTTTGGTCGGTGGCGTATTTCACCAATTCCATCACTTGAGCGTAAAATTGTGGGCTTAAGTTATTGCCGGCTCGAACGACGGTTTCGATGTATTGGACGAATTGAGCCTGGGTGCGGGCAAACGCCTGGCCCCAAGCTTTCAGCGCCTGGACGAACGGCGGCTCCAAATTCGGCACAAGCGCCTGAATGACGTCGGTATGCTCAGCTTCCTGATGCTTCCAAAATTCACCTTCGTCGAGGATGCGAAGCGGCATTTTGTCGCCATAGTAATACTGCATAAGTACGATTCCTCCCTGGGGGAGTCTGGACGGATAAGTTGCGCCAGACTCGTGTGTTTCAATCTTATACACCTTAAGTCTATGCACATTCGCCCAGAGAGGTTACTGACCTAACGACCTCCGGTGCAGCCTCCCCTTCTACGAGGATCTGCCGGCAACTCCGCCTCCGTCGCCGCCGCAGCGCCCGCCTTCCAACGGCTATCCGCTCTTGCGCTGTTTGAACACCCACATCGCATATTGCAGCGGCCGGGAGATCGCCTGCGTGTAAGTTTCCTTCTCTCCGATCTGTCGAAATACTTCCCGGGACGGCTTCGGGTTAATTTCCAATAGCCAGACGTGCCCTTTGGGATCGACGGCGATATCCAGCCCCAACTCGCACAGTTTGCCGTAAGTACGCTCCAGATATTGAACCGTCATGTGCGACAGGCGTTCCATCGATCTCTTGATCTCCTCCACCTGCTGCGAGGAACTGAAACGCCGGCTCAACAAGCGGTCGACCGGGACAGCCATACCCCCACCATGCAAGTTGGAAGTGACGCTGCGTCGGGGTCCGACCCGTCCGGCGCAGCCGGTGACGTTCCATTCCCCGTCGCCGTTCTTCTGGATCAACAGCCGAAAATCGTGCACTCGTCCGTTCGGCAACGTCAAGTCAATCCCTTGCTGCATAATATATTTTCCTTGCGGCACCCAGGAATTGAGCTTTACCGCCAGCTCTTTGCCGGAGAGCGTTTGGGGATTAATAATTTTACGGTAAGGATCCCGCCCCTGGATCGAAAAGCGTCCGTTCGCCAATCTGCCGATCCGCAGTATTCCCCGTCCGCCGGTTCCGTTGATCGGCTTTAAGTAAAGCGGATTTTTGCGCCGCAGCAATCGGGCCAATTCGCTGACCTTGCTGTAGGGCTCGGTATAAGGAAGATGGCGCCGAATGTCTTTGTTCTTCGACAGTGCCTGATGAACGCGCCACTTGTTCGACAACGGCCGGTTCAGGTAGATCAGTTCGGGGTGCTTGCTGCGAAATTCACGCAACTGATGGAACTTCGGCGACGCCTGATTTCGGCAGCGGTCATAGACGATGTCGGGGAACCGCCGCCAGCTTCTCACCCACGCCTTGCGCGCGGTGGAATACATTAGCCCATGGACCTTGTGTTTTCCCTCGTCGGCGTCTTCCGGGGAGAACACCATCACGTCGATCCCGAGCTTCTGTCCGCGAACGGCCAATGACCTAAAGTAAGTCATCTCTTCAAAATGGCGCTGGCCCCAGTAGATCGCCATCACGCCGAGCAAAGGTCTGGACAAGGCGGATCACCCTCTTTCGCCGGCGGTGTTCGCCGCAGCGTTTCGCCGACGGTTTTTGCGGCTCAAATAGATGGAATAATGAATGACCCGCTCCAGCGATTTTTTGCGAATATGCGGCTCATCGAACTTCATCGGTTTGGAATTGGCTTCGAAAAACCATAAGCTGCCGTTCGTATCTACACCTAAGTCCATCGACATTTCGCCCATCTGCATCCCGGATGCTTTCTCGATCTGCTTGGCGACGGCGATCGCGGACCGCTCGGCTTGCTGCAATATTTTCGCCGTGCGCACATTGCCGAACTTTGCGGACAACAGCTTCTGCGGGTCATCGATCGATCCGCCGCGCGGAACGTGGGTGGTGATGCTTCGTTTGCCCGCCACCCGGGCGCCGATGCCGGTGATCGCCCATCTCCCTTGGATGTTCTTCTGCGCAAGCAGGCGCAGGTCGAACGGGCGTTTGTTGAAGCGGGTCAACGGGATGCCTTGTTGGACGATGTATTCGGTGTTTCCGATCTCTTGCCGCAATTTGGCCCACAGTCCTTGCAGGCTGTCGTATTTCTCCAGGCGGCGCACTTTGTTGGGGTGGTAAACGAGTTGGTATTCCCACTCCCTGCCGCTCTCCTTGCGGATGACGCGCATGATTCCCCGTCCTGCCTTGCCTTTCACGGGCTTCAAGTACAATGTCGGATATTGCTCAAACATCGAATCGAGATTAGTAGGGGAGGCGAGCCTTTCCGTCCTGGGGATCAGCCCTTTGGTCGCTGACGCTTTGGACAGCCATTCGAATAACGTCCATTTGTTGAAAAAAGACGGGTTAAACAGCTGGATCCGCCGGTGCTTGAGGCAAGACTGAATCACCTGCTGCGCCTCCGGCTGAAACTCCATCTTGCGATACGGGATGCGGTTATAGACGACGTTGGGCAGCGGATAAAGCCGGGAAACCCAGGCTTTCTTGCCTGGATCATAGGTGTGCCCGACGATCTTGCTGCGCGACAGCTTGAGATCGCTGGTCGTCGTGACGTAGATGGTCGCCCCCAGCTCGTTGCCCGTGCGGATCAAGTCGATATAGTTCGGCAAGTTTCCCCGCAACGGCCTGTATTGATCCGTCACCGTCAAGATCGCAATGATCGGCTTCTTCGCCCCGTTTGTCGAAAGTGACATTTTGTTCCCCCCTATAGAGCTACTGCGGAGCAGTAGCGAGACTTCGAAAGCATATGCTTAGAGCTACTGCGGAGCAGTAGCGAGACTTCGAAAGCACATGCTTAGAGCTTTTGCGCTAGCAAAAGCGAGACTTCGAAAACTCAGTATTTATTGATCAAAAATTTAACGATTATCACAGACGTTATTTCCGCCTAATGGCCCCATTTTCGATTCTAACGATTGCCACAGCTGTTATTTGCGATTTTTGGTTCCATTTTTGGGCAAAAAGGCAAAATAGCGTCACTCACAATCGTTAGAGCCTGAAGGATGACTAAAAGCCCCAAATAACGTTTCCTGCAATCGTTAGAACTGTGGATGAAGCGCCCCCGTCGGCCGCCTCACCCAACAGCCTTAGTCGCTCTGACGGAACTTGCTTAAATACAGGCAATGTTCATATAGATTGGCCAGCGAATCGTACCCCTGCGATTTCAGCGACGGATGCTTGAATATTGAGCGCCCCGGCCGAGCGTTCGCCTCGAACATCCAGATGTTCTCGGACTGGTCGATTCCGATGTCGAACCCGAGCTCGCCCAAACGATGCGGATAATTTCGCTCAATCGCTTCGGCCAGATCGATCGCCGTATCTTTGGCATTTTGCAAAATTTGCCCCGCCCTCGAACCGAAGACGCTGCCCAGCACCTGCTCCGGGGTCATCAACTGCCCGCCGTTGCGGATGTGAGTCGTGACGCTGCCCCTGCCCGCCTTCTTGGCGCCGATCGCTGCGACCACCCACTGATTTCGGCCGTTCTTGGTCATATGGAACCGAAAATCGATCGGGCAAGAATCCATCTCAATGAGCCGGATGCCTTGCTGCACGATGTAGTGGGACATTTTGCCGCCGTTTTGCCGGGTCAATAAATTCATCAGCCCTTCAAATTTCGGATAGCGAATCAGCACGTTCTTGCCGCCCCGCCGATAGCGGACAAAGTAGCCGCGGCTCGGGTTGTAAGTCAAGCGATAAATGCCGATGCCCAGACTTCCCGCCGTCGGTTTCAAGTAGACGAACCGATGTTTCTCCATCATGTCGCGGATTTCCCGGGGGGTCGGGTTCAAGTGCGATTCAGGCACGTATTTGTAGGCGTCGTCGCCTTGCAGCATTTTGTAAACATCCGATTTGTCAAAAAAGCTCCAGTTAAACAACGGGATGCCCCTTCGAATAAACCGCTGCTTGAACTCGGACATGGAGGCCGATTTTTCCGCCTTGCGGCTTGGCAACCGATTGTAGATGACGTTGGGGAAAGGCACCGTTCGGCGCACCCATCGTCCGGCTCCGTCGAGGAAGTAACCGTTGATCGTTTCCTGCTGCCAATTCACTCCGCGAGGACTGAAGGCGAAGTAGAACGACTTGTTCTTGCCGGTCTGGATAATTTCTTTAATAAATCCGGTTAGCGATCCGAATGGGGAAGTCGTCGACGAGTACACTGAAGTGAGCACTCCGACCAGCGGACCCAAGCGAATATCCCGATTTCCGTTTCCGCTGCTCGCCGCAAGGCAAGTGCCGGTATGGGGAAGCTTCAGCATCCCGGCCAACGACACCGGCAGCTGAAGATGTCGGCCTTCTCGTTTCCATATTTTTATCGGAACCGATACGGATTTGCTTCCGATAGTCAGGCGGATATTTCTCGTTCCCGTTATTCCCAGCGTTCTCAGCAGGGTGCTTGAGGCGTAAATCTCCCGCCTGGGGCGGGGGGTGACATGTATTGTACAACTAGACAAACTCATCTGTTACCCTCCTAATTAGCTGTTCCGTCCGGAGGAACAGCTTACTTCGTAAGCAACTAGCTCTGCTCAGCAGAGCGGGCTTAGCTGTTCCGAAGGAACAGTTTACTTCGTAAGCAATTAGCTTTGCGCCAGCGGTACATCTATCGAAATCTGCACTTTTGCAGTTTTTCGGACATTCCCTTTGCGATTGACGGCAGAGAACAAGTACCGGGCATACAGCAACGGATTGTAGGTCGCCCGATCCCGCGCCTCACGGTCCGCCGCTTGAGTGAACGCCGATCGGCCCGGCTTGGAATTCACCTCAAGAATCCAGATCCGGCCGTCTCGGTCGACCCCGAAATCGATTCCCAGCTCGACAAGCCTGCCGTATTGGGTCTCCAGAACCGGCGGAATCTCGGCGCTGAGACGTTTCATCGTATCGACGAGGGCGGCGCCGGCTTCGTCGCCGTAATGGCGCGCCAGAAAAGGGCGCGCAGCAACGGCTCTCCCTCCACCATGAAGGTTGGAGGTCAAGCTGCCGGGTTGCCCTTGGCGCGCCGCCAGCCCGGTCAGTTGCCAGCGCCCGCGCCCGTCCTTCTGCACCAGCGCACGAACATCGAACGCTTGCGCCGTCTCCGGCGCTTGCGCTTCCCGCGTATACAGCCGCAGAAACGGCTGTATCAAATACTTGCGCCGCTCGGTCAGCCGAGCGAGCCAGCGAAGCATCGCCGCCTCGCCGTCGAACCGCAGGCGCACGATCCCGTTGCGGCTGTTCCTGCCTGCCGCAACCAACCCGCCGCCGGCTGTACGCCACAGCCGATACGTGTTCCGCCCTTGGGCGCCCGCCAGCGGCTTGATGAAGACAGCCGGCATGCGGTCGAGCCAGCGCAGCGCCACACGCGGGCCGCTTAGCAGCTCGGTTGGCGGCAAATACGCATTCAGCTCCGGGATGCGTCCGAGGCACCGATACACCGACCACTTGTTTCCGGCCGACCCGCCGAGCCACCGCATACCGCCGCCATGGGCAAATTCCCGCAGCGTCCGCCGATACAGCTCCGCCCCGCGCCGGTCTTCCGCGAAATATCTGTCATAAACCACACATTCGAGCGGGAAAGCTGCCGGTACCCATTGCGTGCTCCCGGGCGGCATCCAATGCCCATTGACGAGCCGTTTGGCTTCGTCGATATTTTCAGGTGAAAACACAAACACCCGAATTCCAAGCTTTTCGCCCAGCCGACACAGCTTTGCATATTGCGGTTGATCAACGAACGGAGGATCGGCTTCCCTGCGGCTCACGAGGATACCAACGTTCATCATCTAAACCTCCTCAATATTTCGCAAGAAACCGGGCGTATTTCACCAATTCCCTTACGGACGGGCGAACCTTGTTGTTGTCCAGGGCGCTGTTGTCGTCCTTCGACGGCTTTGAGTTGACCTCGATCAGCCACACTTTGCCGCCCGTATCGACACCCAAATCGATGCCCAGCTCGGCGAAATGGCCAGGGATATGCGTCTCGACGCCCTTAGCCAAATCCAGCGAAGCTTTACGCAGACGCTGATGCACAGCCGCATAGCTGCCGGAGCTCAAGTTCGACTTTCCCAGCACCGAGCCGACCGTTCCCAGACTGCCGCCGCGAGCCAAGTTGGACACAAAATGCTGCGACCCGGCAATCCGTCCAACGATCGAAGTGATTTTCCAATCCCCTTTGTCATCCCGCTGCACCAATGCGCGGAAATCGACGGGCGAGCCGCTCACCGTAAGCAGATTGACGCCTTGCTGAATCTGGAATCGCGCGCGCTTCAGCTTGCCGGATATCGTCTTGAACAAGCTGGATAAATTCGGATATGATTTCTTGATCGTTCCGTTGACGTTCGAATGATGGCAAGTGTACTTTCCTTGCTCTCCCGCAATCCGGATAATGCCTTTGCCCAGACTGCCGACGATCGGCTTTAAGAAGACGACCTTGTGCCTGGCGCACATACTTTTTAACATCTGATAATTTTTGAATAAATACGATTCCGGCAAATACGATTCCAGCAAGGAATCAGCTTTTAAGGCGTCGAACACTTCCGTCTTATTCAAATATTTCTCGTTGAACACTTGGCCTCCGTAACGCGACTTGACCTCTCTCATGAACTGTTGAACGTTGTCTTGATTCTCATACTTTCGGGATGTCAAACGATTGTATACGACGTCGGGGGAGGGGAACGTTCCCCTCTGCCAGCCGTTGTCATAACTCCACCCGTTCACGGTTCCGGTTGAATTGCCTAATCCCGACGGTGTGAAAAAATAAACGAAAGCTCCGTACTGGCGGCAAGCGCTCGTCAATTCCCGGCAAAACTTGGTCATGCTTCCGAAAAGACGCGACGTGCTGCGCGGGTACACCGTGCTGACCATCACGCCGACCAACGGGCCGACGGACAACGTTCGGGTGCTCGCTTTATACCGGATGCACAGCGGCGTGCCGCTGCGAAGTTGCAAACGCTCGGAGAGCCCGGGCCCGATTTGCATGCCTTTTGAAAGTTTAACGGGAACTACTGTGACGGATGAGCGAGAGGCGCCGTAGCGGAGAGTGATCGTTTGATTGAGCGGAATTTTGCGAAGGCGGGTATAGGATTCGTCCAGCAAGATGGTGTGGTCGCCCTGAAGGAAGCCGGATAGAACCTGGATATTTACCTTGTGTCTGGCCATAACTGTCTCCTTCCAAGCATCGAACGCACCATGCAGATTGAATTTGACTACTCCATCATATGAGCGCCCAGTATGCGGGGTGAAAGGAAAAGCGCGCCCGAACCCCATTTTAACCGCCTGGAAAGGCATGTTTGCCGGGCTTGTTTCATAAAGTTGAAGGGAGATCATACGAATTTTTGTAAAAAGGGAGCTGTTCTACCGTGAAAGAAAGAAAGGAAGTCAAGGTGACGAAAAATATCGTATTTCTGGGGCTCGCCCTCGGGATGCTGGTGTACGCCGTGCCTCGGCTCGACATCGGCGGCTGGGATTTGCCGGCGGTGGCCGGCATCGCCTGGATTTGCTTCGCGCTCTTGATTATCGCCGCGCATCTGCATGAAATTCTCGGCGTGGACGAGGAGATGCGCCGCGAGATGCGCAAAATCAAGCACATGAAGCGCTGGCAGCTGGAGCAATGGCTCAGCAAGCGCCGCAGCCTGGTGGAGCCGAAGAAGTAGGCGTTGCGCCGAACCAGCTCCTGAGCATCCTTCGCATTCTGCAATTCGGCTTTGCCGAAATAGAGCAGCCTGAATGGCGCCAATATACGCTCCAATTCAACTTTGCCGAATTGGAGCGGCGTGGTGCCAACTTATCGCTCTTCAATTCACCTTTTCGAAAATTACCGCCATCGCGGTAGCTTCGCCACTACGCAACTACGCCACTACCCCACTACCCCACTACCCCACTACCCCACTACCCAACTACCCCATCACCCAATAATCCCATCATCCCGCCGACTGGCGCCTTATGACCTCATCTGTCCGTCGCCATACACAATTTGAGCAAATTTCACCAAACACGTGCAAATCTCAGCTAACCCGCAACCGTTCAAGCTTACCGGGCCATTGACTGATGACAAAACTCATTGCTGCACCGCGACTTTTGTCCTATAATAGAACAGATTAATACAGTTCGGGCGAAGACGGGGTGCAACAGGCATGGAAGATTTCAGCAACGACAACGTAACGAAGCATGAACAGATATTGCGGCACATTGAAGAACTGAAGACAGGCAGCAAAATTTCCGTTCGCAAAATCGCCAAGCAGCTTGATGTCAGCGAAGGAACCGCTTATCGGGCGATCAAAGAAGCGGAAAACCAAGGCCTCGTCAGCACCAAGGAACGGATCGGCACGGTGCGAGTGGAGAAGAAGCTGCGCAACAACATCGACAAGCTGACCTTCGGCGAAGTGGCCAACATCGTTGACGGGTCGGTGCTCGGCGGGGCGCAAGGGCTGCACAAAATGTTGAACAAATTCGTCATCGGCGCTATGCAGGAAGAAGCGATGGTGCGATATATCGACGCGGGCAGCCTGCTGATCGTCGGCAACCGCGAGCAGGCGCAATTTCGCGCCCTAGACCAGGGCGCAGGTGTGCTCATCACCGGGGGGTTCGAAGCTAGCGAGGAAGTCCGCAAACGCGCAGACAGCTTAAACCTGCCGATCATCTCCAGCAGCTACGACACGTTCACCGTAGCGTCGATGATCAACCGGGCGATATACGATCGTCTGATCAAGAAAAAAATTATGATCGTCGAGGACATCATCCGACCGAACAGCAACGTTTATACATTGCGCAACAGCAGCATTGCCGCCGATTGGCGCAAACTGGTCGAGCAAACCGGCCATACCCGATTTCCCGTCGTGGACGAGTGGAATCGGGTTATCGGCGTGCTGACCGCCAAGGATGTCGTCGGGGCCAAGCCCGACCAGACGGTCGAACGGCTGATGACCCGCAATCCGGTGACGGTGTCGCCGCATACGTCGATCGCTTCCGCCGCGCACCGCATGGTGTGGGAAGGGATCGAGCTGTTGCCGGTGGCCGACGCCAACCGCAAGCTGGTCGGTGTCATCAGCCGCAAAGACGTCATCAAGGCGATGCAGTACCAGAGGCAGCCGCAAGTCGGGGAGACGTTCGAAGATATCATTTGGTCGGGATTCAGCGAGGAGCAAGGCGAGGACGGCGGTACGGTGTTTCG